>CAYWFN010000057.1:0-5659 GCA_964457715.1 uncultured Methanosarcinales archaeon
GGACCAGTTACTTCTATTTTTCCTAAGTTTAATGAAGAAACAAACTCTTGTCTAATCCTTTCTAAAATTAAATTAGTTGCTTTAGAAATATTTAATATAGAAATAACATATGAAGGAACAAAATCTCCTGAATAAAAAAGGATTCTTACATTAACTATCATTCCTTCTAATCTTATTTTATATGAATCAATTAAATTAAAAGATCTTTCTACCATTATTGTTCTACCTATGTTTTTATTTTATTTTTTTGATTATTAATCTTATTAACTAAAGATTTGATCTCTGTATCATAAGGATCAAGTTCAAGAATAGTATAAGCTTCTTGTAATGCTCCATCATAATTTTTATTATCAAGATATTTATTAAGTCTTATTTTTTTTGCACTTACTAATCTATTTACCATTGATTTTTTGAAATCTGTTTGTCTTAGATTATGAATTTCTTTTATTTTCTCTATTACCTCATGATTATCTGGTTCTAATTCTTGTAATTTTTCAAGTGCTTTGAGAGCAGTCTTATAATTCTTAAGTCTCATGTTTCTCATCGCTCTTCTATACAGTTGTTTTGATTTTCTTAAATGAAATAAATGATCTATTTTTGATCTTTCTTTTTCAACATCATTTAAATTAGAAAGGTCTAATCTTTTTTGAGGTGAAGATTCTAAAACAAGCTTTGGTTGATTGTCTTTTAGTAAATCTTTACTATGAATTACTATTTTCTCAGGTTTGTATTCTTTTAATGTCTTAAATCCTTTTGGATGGGCTTTTGTTACATATTTTTCATACTCTTGTTTAACAAATCTAATTAGCTTAACAAAACCATAACAATTTCTTTCAGCAGAAGTATAATTCTTGCTTATATAATTCAGAGAGAATCTCAATGCTCTTATATCTGAACTATAATAATATTTTTGTAGTGATAAAGCTGCTTGATAAAGTCTATATATTTCGAATACTCTTTTTACTTCTTGATTTAATAAAGTTTTTTTATTGATCATACTCATAGGTAATTCATTATAAATTGAATATATTCCTGAATAAACATTATCTATTAATGAAAATTCTATACTATCAACTACCCTATGTGCTTCTACTAATAAATCAAGCAACTTCATATAACGTGATTTTACATAAGGATTAAGTTCTCCTAGTTCAATAAAATCACTTCCTGAAACAATATCATAATATAATTGGTAGATCTGTTTTCTTGTTTCTAATTTATTAGGATCAAAACCTGCAGGCAAGGAATTATATTCTTTGATAATGTCTGAATACAAATCATAAGCAATATCATAATCTCTGTTTTGATAGGATGTAAGAGCTTTTTGAATAAGTTTATTTATTCTTAAAGAACCTTGTTTAATAGATTGTATTGAAACATATTTTTTAAGTTCAATTAATTGTCTATAATGTTTAAGAAGTATTCTTTGAGCATATTTATGTTGTTCTGAAAATGATGAACTAATACCTTCAAATATGTCTTTTGCTTCATTAAATGAAACTGTTGCGTTTCTCATGTCTCTTTTCTTCATATATTCATTAGCTTGTTGTAATTTTTGTTTCATTGTTCTTATTTTTTCTTCAACATTTTGTTTGATTATAGATTTCTTATCAATCATTAATTGTCTGTAAATATTGATCATCTTTTCTTGAATATCAAGTTTTTTGTCAAGAAAACCTTTTGGTAAAGATTGATATACCTTTCTTAATTTAGAATATACATTCATTGCTTGACTAAGTTTTTTTTGTGAAATGTGAGATTCTATTTCATTAACAAGTTGTTTTATTTCATTTGTTTTTACATCCATACTCTTTTTTCCAAGTTCATTAGTTATTACTGACAATTTCTGAAAGAAATTAAGAATTTCTTCTGCTAATTTAGTTTTTTCAGAATAAAAACCATCAGGTAATGAATTATATATTGTTTTTATTTGATTATAAATTTCTATTGCTTGATCAATTTGGTGTTGCCTTATTAATGTTTTTCCTTGAGCAAGAAGATCACTTATTGAACTTATTCCTTGTTTTATTTTTTCAAATTGGTGTTTTTGAAGTGATATTGAAAGTTCATTATTAAGTTTAATTAAGTCAGTTTCAACTTTATTTTTCTTTTGTAAAAAAATAACTGGCAAAGAATCATATATTTGTTTTATTCTTTTATATGTTTGCTGTGCTTGTAAAAAATTTCCTTGAGTAATATAATCTCTTACTTGTTTTATTAAGAATTCTATATCTTGATTTGCACTTATCTCTGTTTTCTTTGTTTTTTGTTCTTGTTCTGGTTGTTGTAATCCTTGTGAACTTGGTTCAGGAAGTTCTTGTTCACCAACAAACAGATCAGTATGTTTTGTTTTTGCTACTTGTTTAAGTTCTAAGTAAGGTGTTGTTAAACTATATTTTATGTTTACTAAACCTTCTTCTTCTAAAACTGTTGACCATTTTTCAATAGTTGAAACTTTAGTATTTAGTTCTTTTGCAGCATTATGCATAGAAACCTTTTTTCTTTTTTCTAGTAGACTTAAAAGTGCATCTACATCTGTTAACATAACTCCCTCTTTTTTCACAGTCTAACACCTCTTATGTATTATATATATAATCTCTTTATAAATGTTGCTTTTTTTTGCATATATTTTCATATATCTTATTCTGCATTTGCTTATTGCATTAGTGTGAAAAAACCAAAAGCCTAATAAACTCTATATATATACCACAGTATGTATGAATCCAATAGACAAATTATCACAAATAACAGGACATGATAATGTAATTATTACTAATAGAGGTAATACTGCTATTAGATTAGCACTTAAGTTTGTTAAAAAATTGAATAAA
This sequence comes from uncultured Methanosarcinales archaeon, assembly GCA_964457715.1. GTDB lineage: Archaea > Nanobdellota > Nanobdellia > Woesearchaeales > CAXGTL01 > CAXGTL01. Next base: position 2,832 of record CAYWFN010000057.1, read on the forward strand.
GATAATAATAACAAAATGATTCTAATCCAAGATCAAGGTGGATGGATGTCTTATCATAAGTATACTGAGAAATTAAAATTACAAAAGTTTGATCTGAATACAACATTTGGTGTAATAAAACCATATCAATTAGAAAAAGCTTTGAGAAGGTACACTAATATTGCTGCAATAATTTATCAAAATCCAGCTGGTTATTATGCTGGTCAGCCTTATAAAGAGATATATGATATTTGTAAAAAAGCTGGAATAATTGTTATACTTGATGTTACAGGATGCATTGGTCTGGATAAGTTTGGGAAATATGCTGAGATTCTTGTTTGTAGTTTTGGTGAATGGAAACCTATTGATCTGGGTTATGGAGGATTTATCAGTTTTGCTGATGAAAAATATGCAGAACAATGTGATTATGCATTAGAAAAAGAGGATAAAAAACTTTATGATAAGATCATTAAGAATTTACCTAATAAGTTAGAGAAGTTAGGTGCTCGTTATGGTAAACTATTCACAGAAGTTGCAAAAGTTAAAAAAGATTTATCCAGATATAAAATATTTCACAAAGATAGCAGAGGGCTGAATGTTGTTGTTGGTTTTAGGAATGATAAAGAAAAGCAAAAGTTAATTGATTATTGCAAAAAGAATAAATATGAATATACTGAATGTCCTCGTTATATTAGAGTGAATGCAAAAGCTATTTGTGTTGAAGTTAAGAGAATGTCATAGTTATATCATAACCTTTTTATTTCCAAGATATTAAACAAGCTAATCCTACATATGTTTTCCATGTTGTTTTAGGATGCATTCTAATTTCTCATAAGTAGTTCTTCAACCTTTTCTACCCATTTCTTTTCGATTTCATGTTTAACATTCTTTTTTAATCTTTTTATCAATTTTGGCACATTTTCCTTTCTTATACTATCAAACTTATTACTAAATTCTGCTTGTTTAATTCTGTCTTTCATCAAATAAGTTATAAGTACAAAACCCTCTAGAGAGGTTTCTACAGGATTATCTTTTTCATCAAATTCCATTTTGCAAACTAGTCCTTTTTGTTTACCACTTTCATCCCATTTATTTATTTTGATGAGTTCCTCATTAGTTTTATAAATTGCATAACCATCAAAAAGAAACTCATTAAGAGAATAAGGATCAAGAAATACTCTAAATATATAATTTCCTTCCCCCTTATCTTCAACCGATATTTCAAATTTTTGATGAGTTACTTCTGGATTTCCTAATTTGTCACTTTCCCAATTAAAGGCAACTCCTTTCTTTTTTAGATTACGTTCAATATTTTCTTTGCTTATTACAATAGGACTTATTCTTTTATTTAGAAGATTTTCAAATTGAGCAGACATAAATAGAGATTTAACAGTATCATGAACAACTTTAATTTGATCTTGAATCTGCTTATGAGTTAATTTTTTATCATAATGCCCAACAATGAAAAAAGATACATTTATCCATTTTTTGTTGAAAGAATTTATTTTTTTCATTTTCAAAAACAATCTTCTTTTTCTTTTTTCCCCACAGATTTTTACCCCCTATCTTTATTTACTTTTTTGAAATATTTCAATACTTTTGATTTTGTATGGTTGATTTCCATCATTTTCAGGACTAAAAGGAATTGAGATAGATAAATCCTTTTCTAAGTATAACATTCCACTCAACACATCTCTTGAACGAAATATTTCTTTATCATTAACATAATACTTAGAATCATATGTGTCAAATGTAATTGTTGTGGTCCCAGTTAATTGTTCAATATTGCCCTTTTCAGTACCTATGCGACTATGATAACTTGATTCTAATACACAAGATTCAGGTGATGAACACAGAATATTAGTAGCATGATAACCGCTCGCACCAGTTACATCAAAATAACTCTTAAAAATACGTACATGATAGTTAGGAAAGGATCCAATATCAGTTAATGTTATCCTAATCCTTTTATCTTCAAGATCATCAAATACTTTAGTTATACTTCCTGAATGCTTCAAACCTTTAAATCCTTGGGAAGTTACTTCCAAAGAATCATCACTAAGTGTAGTTTTAGTACAAGTTCCATCAACACAATCATAAACATAAATTTCAAAATCGCAAAAATCTTTTGAAAAATCACAAAGATATATAGATTGATAATCATCTAAGAATGATTCTTCATTCTCTTTATTTTCAGAGTTAGGATTTTTGTTGTAATTGATATTGTGATTACAACCAATTAAAGTAAATAGAATAAACAATACCAAAAATAGTGCTATTTTTTTCATATAAGCCACCCCCTACATATAGAAATTTAAGTTTTATTTATATAAAAAGGTTACTAAAAATATTCATTTTTTTAATTTATTGACTCTCTTTTCACATATTGGTTTAATATCTTTATATTCATGTTGATTTGTTTCTAAAAAACACCAAGAAGAATCAACATATTTCATATCGACAAATCCAAAATCATCAATAGGAGGAATATATTCTATAAATTTAAGAACTTTTTTAGCTTCAGTTTGATCTTTTATGTTAGATATTGGATGAGATCCTTCTAAGCTTAAATCCCATTGTGCATCAATAGGTACATAAATCTCAACTAGAATATCTGAATAACCCCTTAATTTTAAACCTTTAGATGAAATACAATATTCAATGGTATCGGGTGTTAGACCACTTACTCTGAATCTTAAAGTATTATTTTCTTCATATCCATATTTTATAGAACCTTGATTAACAATTACAGCATCACCATTTGTCCTACTAAAGGGGCTCATATATTCTTCTACTTCAAAACATAACTCAGCTCCATCTCTTTCATAATACATCCATTTAAAATTGCT
>CAYWFN010000058.1:0-5645 GCA_964457715.1 uncultured Methanosarcinales archaeon
ATAATTTCAAAAAAGAAACAGCTGTTAAAATTAAACCAAAAAATTGTGTGGCTACTGGATTTATTGAAGCTCCAAGAGGAACCTTATTTTACCAACTTCATTTAAAATCAGATGGAACAATTAAAAAAGGAAAAATAATAACACCAACACAACACAATCATTATAATATAGAGAAAGATATCAAAAAACTTGTTGAGAAAAAAGTTGGTAAATTATCAAAACATGATTTAGAACATGAAATTGAGAAATTGATAAGATCTTACGATCCTTGTATAAGTTGTGCTAGCCATTTTCTGAAAGTAATTTGGAAATAGTTTCTCTGAGCTTGATTAATGCTTCTTTTTCTGATAAATTATTTGGAAGTCCTATTATTGTAAGGTCTTTTAATTTGCCTAACTTTTTCATTAATTTTAATTGAAATCCCAAATCAAAATCATGAACAGAATAATTTGGTGGGGGGGTTATCTTTTCCACATCTTTGATTAAAACCACTTCATTAATCTTTGCAACACTGTCAATTAAAACTATTTTATCTTCTTCGGGAAAATTTTCAGTAGGATCTAGTTCTAAAAAGTCTATTTCTGGAAATAGCCCTTTTAATTTAGGTAAAATTTTCAAGGGCAAATTGTCTTCTTCAAGTAGGGGGTTTCCTAAAACATATATTTTCATTGATTTAATATGCAAGATAGGTTTATATATATTAATCAATTTTTAAATAAAAAGAGGATAAAATGCAACACTGGATTGAAGTTGAAACAAAAGTAAAAATAGAAAACCTTCGACAACTTCGTAAGAAGATTAAGAAGATTGCGCGATTTGAAAAAAAAGAAAGTCGGGGTGATGATTATTTTGCTTTGCAGAAAAAAGGTTATCCAAAAAAATCATTCAGAATAAGAGATGATGGGAAAAAACTTGTTTGTAATTTTAAAAAACATCTTAAACATTTATACAAGGGCGGTGTTGTTGTTAAAAGAGAATATGAATTTGAATTGACAGACACCAAACGATTAGATAATTTTCTTGCTCTTCTAAATGATTTTGGTTTTAAAGAATGGGTTAAAAAAAGAAAAGTTACAGAATCTTATTTACATAAAAAAGATAAAAGAATTGTAATTGAAATTAATTTTGTTCGGCATTTAGGATATTATATGGAAATTGAATATCTTGCAAAACCACGTGAAGTGAAAAAAGCTCGGGAAAAGGTTTTGAAAACACTTAAGGAGCTTGAAATAAAGAAAAACCAAATTGACAACGTCGGCTATACAAAAAGATTGTATAAAAAAGGCATAAGAGATAGAAAATACTTTATAACTAGAAAATGAAATATGTAGAAAAAAGAGGTAAAAATTACTTGCCATCAAAAAAGGCAAAAGAATTTGCACTTGCTCCAAAAAAAGTTTATGATGTTGCAAATAAGAAAGAAATTAAATTTTGGAAGGGTTTGGCAGAACAAGGAATTGATTGGATAAAACCATTTACAAAAACATATGAGCAAAAAGGTTCTAATTTTTCCTGGTTTAAAGACGGGCAATTGAATTTATGTTACAATGCTGTTGATCGTAATCTAGACAAAGCAGATAATGCTGCTATTATTTTTATTCCAGAAAATCCAAAGGAAAAGAAACAAGTAATAAGTTATTTTGAATTATATAAAAAAGTAAACAAGGCTGCGCTTCTCTTAAAAGAACAAAAAATCAAAAAAGGAGATGTTGTTGCAATTTACATGCCCCCACTTTCAGAAGCTCTTATCTTTATGCTTGCTTGTTCAAGAATTGGAGCAATTCATTCTGTTGTGTTTTCTGCATTTTCTTCAGATGCATTAAGAACAAGGATAAAAGATGGAAAAGCAAAACTGCTTGTTACTGCTAATTATTATTACAGAAAAGGTAAGAAAATAAATCTCTTAAAAAAAGCAAGAAAAGCTTGCAGAAATATACAGATAAAAAAAATAATTATAGATAGGAAAAAGACAGGTAAATTTTTCCAAGGCAAAAAATTTGAACTTGTTAAACCAGAACCAATGAATGCTGAAGATACTGCATTTATATTATATACTTCTGGAACAACAGGAAAACCAAAAGGGGTTATGCATGCTGTTGGAGGTTATTCTGTTCAAGCTTATTGGTCTTGCCGTTATACTTTTAATTTGAAAGAAAATGAAACAATGTGGTGTACAGCTGATATTGGTTGGATAACAGGCCACACATATGCCTGTTATGGCCCTCTCTTAAACAAGGCAACTACAATATTATTTGAAGGATTTCCCATTTATCCTAAACCAGATAGATTTATGAAAATAATAAAACAAAATAAAATAAATGTTTTCTATACTGCTCCCACGGCCCTTAGGCTTTTTGCAATGAAAGATTCAGGATATACTAAAAAATATAGGTTAGATTCTCTGAAAATTCTTGGAACTGTTGGAGAACCTATTGACGAAGCAACATGGAACTGGTTTTTTAAGAAAATTGGAAGAAGTAAATGTCCTATTATTGATACATATTGGCAAACAGAAACAGGAACAGCTGTTATACATGCTCTTCCAGGACAAGGCCCATTTATTCCTTCTTATGCTGGAAAGTCTTTTCCAGGAATAAAATATGCTGTAATAAACAACAAAGGAAGCAAACTTAGATACAATAAAGAAGGAACTCTTGTTCAACTTCCTCCTTTTTGTCCTTCTTTAATAAGGGGTGTTTGGAAAAATGAAAAGAGATACAAAGGATATTTTAAGAAAAAAATGTATCTTGCAGGAGACAATGCTTTTTACACAAAAAAAGGTGACTTTAGAATTCTTGGTAGAAGTGACGATGTAATAAAAGTTGCAGGACATAGAATGTCTACAGCTGAAATAGAAAATGCAATAGCTCGCCTTGGTCCTGTTGTTGAAGCTGCAATAGTTGGGAAACCAGATAAATTAAGAGGTATGGTTCCGATAGCATTTGTAAAAACAAAAAGAAATATTAAAAAAGAAAAAATATTAAAAGCTGTTTCAAATAAAATAGGCCCTATTGCAAAACCAGCAGAGATTTATTTTGTAAAAGATATTCCAAAAACAAGAAGTGGAAAAATGATGAGAAGAATTTTAAAATCTCTTCTTGAAGGAGAAGAAATAAAAAATACAACTACTCTTATTAATCCTAAATCTGTAAAAGAAATACAAGAAATTCTTAAAAAGAAATAATTATTTTTTTAATTTTGAATAATTTTCTTCTAATGTTTTTCTTTTCTCTTCATAAAAAATTCCTAATGGTATTTTTCCTCTTGCTAAATTATAATCATATTGTCTTGCTATTTTCATTGCTTGTTCCTTTGTTCTTTTCTTATTTGGTAACTTATACATAATTTTATCTCTATTATTTATATCTAAATTAAAAATAAGACAATCTTGAATAATTTCTACAAATGCAAATCCTTTATGCTTAATTGCTTTTTCCATTATTTTTGCAGTGTGTTTTAAATCTCTTGCATTTGCTCTTGCTACAAAAGTTACATTTGAAGCTATTGCAAGTTCTATTGGGTTTAGGGGGGGTCCTAATTTTCCTAGGGGTTCTGCTTTTGATTTATATCCTTCTTGGCTTGTTGGTGTTCCTTGTCCTGTTGTTAATGAAAAAGATTGATTGTCATGTACAAACAAAGCAATATTAGGATTAATTTTTCCTATAGAAACAAAATGTCCTAATCCTTCTGAATATGCATCTCCATCCCCTTCAAACACAATTACATTTAATTTTGGATTTGCAAGTTTCATTCCTGTTGCAGTAGGAAGTCCTCTTCCATGCAAGCCATAGATGCCAGAAATATCAAGATAATCAAAAATCTTTCCATGGCAACCAATGCCTGTGACCATTGCAAAACTTTCCTTTTTATATCCTTTTTTAGTTAAATTTGTTAAAGCCAATTTTACAGAATCTAAAATAGTAAAATTAGGACATCCAGGACACCACGTTATTTTGTTTTTAGTATCAAACTTTTTTGTATTTACAACCATTTTTTCAATTTTTCCTTTAATTCATTTGATGTAAACGGTCTTCCATCATACTTCAAAATCTTCTTTTCAATTTTTTCTCCTGTTTTTTCTCTAATTAATCTTCCTAATTGTCCTGTTACATTATTTTCAACTAAAATAACTTTTTTTGCTTTTTTCATTTCAGTTCTAATTTGATCTGAAACAGGTTTCAAATATAAAACTTGTAAAAATTTTGCATCAAGATCTTTAATTGCATCTTTAATTGCTCCTGCTGTAGATCCCCACCCAATAATTAAATTCTTGCTATTTTTCTTGCCATGGATTTTAATCATTTCAAATTTCTGAGCTTCTTTTTTTATGTCAAAATATTTTTTTATTCTCTTTTCTGTTTTTTCTTCTGCAAGTTTTGCATTTTCCATTGTATTTCCATAATTATCGTGCTCATAACTACTTGCCTTAACAATATTTTTTCCAGGAACTTTTCTTTTTACATTTATTTTTAATGGGTTTTTCTTTTTTTCTTTGAAAGAAAATGCAGATTCTGCTAAATGTTTATCAGACAATACAATTGCTAATGTGTTGTATTTTTGTGCAAAATAAAAAGCTTCATTTGTTTTTTCTCTTGCTTGTCTTGGTGTTCCGGGTGCAATTACAACTCTTGGAAATTCTCCATGTCCTGATCTAAGAGCAACATCTAAATCTCCTTGCATGGTATATGTAGGAATTCCTGTTCCAGGTCCAGGCCGAGAAGCTAGATATAATACTAAGGGCAGTTCTGACATTCCTTGTAAACTTAATGCTTCTGCCATTAAATCATATCCTCCGCCAGATGTTCCAACCATGACTTTTGCTCCTGTAAAACTAGCACCTAGTGCTGCGTTTGCAACAGCTATTTCATTTTCAGGTTGAAAAACCACATATTTCTCTTTTTCTTGTTTAGAAGCAAGAAGATGTAAAACAGGTGTAGAAGGAGTCATCGGATATGCTATATATAAATCTAATTTTGAATCACTTGCTCCTTTTGAAACTGCTTGACTTCCATTCATTATTTTTAACTTATTGTTAACTTTTTTGAGAATATATTTTGTTTGTTGGCTTGCAAATCCTTTTTCAGCAGCTTCAAGAGATCTTTTATTATTTAATTGTCTTTTTATCTCTTCAATTAAAAACTTTTTTTCAATCCCCAACCGTTTAGTCAACGCGCCTGCAAGGGCAACATTTAAATTAATTCCCAAATCAAGAAATTTGTCTGGTTTTATAATAAATCCTTTTTTCTTTAATTCTTTTTTATGTTTGCTTGCTGTTAAATTGTCCATTGCAACAATTCCATCTAGATTTAAATCATGACTGCTTATTTCTTGATCAGAAACAGATAAAACATTAAAATTATGACTGCCTCTAATTACAGAGGGATAATCTCTATAATTAAAAATATAATACCCTTGTTTAATTAAAATATTTGATACAATACCAGAAATTTTATTTATTCCTTGTCCTGCTTTGCCACCAATAAGAATATTCAATCTCATTTTTTATTAACAGAAAAATAACCTAAGATATATAAACTTAAGGTTTACATTGCCTTTGCATTGCCGAAGAGCCTTACAAAATAACCACCAGTTCCTTTACAAGATTCTCCTGTAAATATACAACTAAATCTTGCAATTGCTCTTTG
>CAYWFN010000059.1:0-5633 GCA_964457715.1 uncultured Methanosarcinales archaeon
CACTCATCAACTTTTCTTCACCACTCTTCATATCTCTTAACTTAACTTTCTGTTGCTTCAACTCTTCTTCACCAATAAAAATAACATAAGGAACACCTACTGAATCAGCATATTTCATGTTCTTAGAAATACTTCTACCAATTACATCAAAATCAACATTGATTCCATAATCACGTAATTGTTCAGCAATATCAAGACTTTGTTTTACACAACCAATTGGAACAATGTAAACCTTTGAAACACTTTTCTTTTTACCTAAACCTTGTAATTTCATTGCTTCTGTAATAACTTCTAAACCAAAACTAATTCCCATTGAAGGAATATTTTGATTATTATCTAAATAATCACCAATCATCTTATCATATCTTCCGCCACCGCACATTGAAGATTTTATCTCACTATCACGTAAATAACCTTCAAACAATGTGCCTGTATAATAAGCAAATCCTCTTGCTAAAGTTATATTTAAAACAACATCTTCACAATCTATGTAAGAAAACAATTCTTTTAATTCATTCAAACCTTCGATTGCTAGAGCAGAAACTGCTTTTTGTTCTAATATTTCAAAGATTTCATAATCATTACCTTTTATATTAAAGATCTCAATTATTTTATTGATTATAATATCAGTTAATCCTATTTCTTTTAATTCATTAGAAATACCTTCATTTCCTATTTTGTTTAATTTGTCAATAATAATTATTGCTTTTTCTAATTTATATTCATCAACACCACAATCTATAAGCAAACCTTGTAATAATTTTCTATTATTAACTTCAAGATAAGAATTCAATTCTAATTCTTTGAACACATCTAAAGTTAATTTAATTATCTCAGCATCACTAATCATATTCTTAGAACCAGCAATATCAACATCACATTGCCAAAACTCTCTGTAACGACCAAGTTTAATTGGACCATCTCTATAAACTCTCCCAATTTGATATCTTTTAAATGGCATCTTTAGATTAGGATTCATTCCAATAAATCTGCAAAATGGAACTGTTAAATCAAATCTTAATCCAAGATCACGCCCACCTTGATCTTTTAATTTAAATATTTCTTTCATTGCATCACTTGCTTCGCCTGCTGCAAACTTTGCTGATAACACATCTAATCTTTCAACTATAGGTGTTTCTAATGGTAGATAACCATATCTTTCAAATACTTTAATTAGTTTATTAACTATATTATTCCTTAATATTTTTTCCTGGGGCAAAAAATCTCTTGTACCTTTTGCATTCATAAGTTTCATTCTAAACACTCCTGTTTCCTATCCCATTTTAGGATGAAACTTACGAACGTTAGTGAGTTTAGTTTCATTTTTCTTTCCTCCTATTAGTTTTTAATTCTATTATATTTAAATGTATAGGGTGGTAGGCGGGGATCGAACCCGCTCTATGAGTTCCACAAACTCATGTGCTACCATTACACTACTACCACCATTGAGCTGCTGCAAGGAGTTTCACCTTGTCCTTTTGGATCACAACCAAATGTGCTAAAATTACACCACAGCAACATTTCAACCTTTATATTAGAATCTTAGCTAGCTAAAGCTAGCAATGAAATTTATTTACATAAAAAAGCGAGTTTAATCTAAAAAAATCAGAAATACATTTCCTAACAATGAATACAATCAACTCTTGTCATGTTTAATCACATAATATGGTAATATATAATACTATTTAAATCTTTCTATTTATTACTCTGGAGTAATAAATAACACAACCTTTATAAATAATCAAACATTCCTATATAGTAATATGGTGGGATTAAATATTAATCAAATTTATAATAAACTTGTATGTCCATTGAAATATAAAGTAGATCAATTTCTAGACCCTACATTAATTACAGCAACAGCATTAACTTCATTGCCTTGCTGTTTAGAATACATAATTAAGTTCTCATCACAATATTCTTTCCCAGAGTCTTTATTATTTGGTACAGGATTATCAATTCTATCTTTTAAATTAATTCAAGACAAGATTATTGGAAAATTTTCTAGTTTTGTTTCTAAAAAAAATAAAGAATTATATAATAAAGCAAAACAAAATCCTATAAAAGAAAACAGGCCAGGTGTATTTAATTGTCTTAAAACTGCATCTTTAGCAACAATTACTTATTTAATGATATTTAATTGGTCTCCAAGATCAATTAATAATTTAGAAAAAAGATTTTTTTCAAATGAAAAACCAAAACACAAAATAGAACAAACAATCAAACAAGATTCTAAAGATTCAATAACACTTGAAGGTAAAACTCTTGAAGAATATTTAGAAAAAATAAATACAGAAATAATAAAAAATAGAAAACAACAAAATAAACAACAAAAACAAAAAATAGGAAATAGAGAGTATAAAGAACAGGAAGAAATAGAAACTAATTTTGATAATGAAAAATTACAAGATGTTATTTATGTTAATTGTAATTTATACAATCTCAATCCTAATTTAGTAAAAGCACTTATTAAAATAGAATCAAGTAATGATCATTCAACTGTTTCTAAAGCTGGTGCAAAAGGTTTTATGCAAATAATGTATGACACAGCAAAAGAATTAGGTATAGATAGAGACAATCCTTATCAAAATATAAATGGTGGTTGTAAATATTTAAGACAACAATTAAATAAATATAAACAAGATGAAAGATTAGCATTAGCAGCATATAATGCAGGACCAGGAAATGTTGATAAAGCAATAAAAAAAGCAAAAAAATCTATTAAAACAGTGGAATATAAAGATATTGAAGAACATTTACCAAAAGAAACACAAAACTATGTTAAAAAAATTAATTCTATTTACACACTTTAGTAAACTTTATATATACGTATTCTTTTAATTAAATAAAAAAGGGGTATAATTATGCATCTAAAAGTAAAAGACATGGATATTGCTACAGGGGGGACTCTAGTTGCTTTAATTAATCAAAAAGATGCACTTAAATTAGATCTTCATCATGGAGATAGAATTCTAATTAAGAAAGGTAGAAAACAAACAATAGCAATAGTCGATATAGGTGAATCTGAGAAAGCAGTTCAAAAAGGAAAAATAGGCTTATTTGAAGAAGTAATTGATGTTTTAAATGCAAAATATGATGATAAAGTTTCCATAGATATTGCAAGAAAACCTGAATCTGTAATATTTATTAAAAAGAAATTAAGTGGAAAGAAATTAACAAAAAAAGAAATTTACCATATTGTAAAAGATATTGTTCAGAGAAACTTAACTGATGTAGAAATTTGTTATTTTATTTCTGCATGTTATACAAAAGGTTTGACAACAAAAGAAACAGTTTATTTAACTAATGCAATAGTTGATAATGGTGAAAAATTAAATCTAAAAAAAAGATTAATTGCAGATAAACATTGTTCTGGTGGCGTACCTGGTAATAGAACTACTATGATAGTTATACCAATATGTGTTGCAGCTGGGATAACATTTCCAAAAACATCTTCTAGATCAATTACATCACCAGCAGGAACAGCAGATACTATGGAAGTATTGTGTAATGTTACTATTCCTGTTAAAAAAATGAAGAAAATAGTTGAAAAAGTAGGTGGATGTATTACCTGGGGGGGTGGTGTTAATTTAGCAACAGCAGATGATCACATGATAAAGATAAGACATCCTGTTTCATTAGATCCTGAAGGAATGTTATTAGCATCAATAATGGCAAAAAAACATGCTGTAAATGCAAACCATGTTCTAATTGATATCCCTATTGGTCCAGATACAAAATTTAAATCATTAAAGCAAGGAAAAAAATTAAAAACTAAGTTTATTAGTTTAGGAAAAAAATTAGGAATGAAAGTAAAAGTAATTTTGTCTGATGGTTCTGAACCTATTGGTAATGGTATTGGACCAGCATTAGAAGCAAAAGATGTTCTTTATGTTTTAATGAATCATGAAAAAGCTCCACAAGATCTTAAAGATAAAGCATTATATATGGCTATAAAGATTATGAAATTGTGCAAAATAAAGAATGCAAATAAAAAAGCAAAAGAAATATTAGAATCTGGTAAAGCATATGATATTATGAAAAAGATTATCAAAGAACAAGGTGGAAATACAATTACTAAACCAGATCAAATAAAGATTGGAAGATTTACACATCATGTTAAAGCAACACATTCAGGAATAATCAAACATATAAATAATCATACAATTGCAAAGATCGCAAGAATAGCAGGAGCACCTCTTGATAAAGGAGCTGGAATATATTTGTACCATCATGTTGGTGATTATGTTAAAAAAGGTAATAAGATCTTTACAATCTATGCACATTCTCAAAAAAAACTAAAATATTCAAAAGATGTTCTTAAGAGATTTGGTTGGGGTTAGTTATCTGTACCTATTTCTTTGCTGTTGTTGAAACAAATTTCCAAATTTATCAATTAATACTAGTTCTGTTCTTTTTTTATTGTTTTCAGTAGAATATATACTAATAGATCCTTGATCTCTTGATGGAACAAAAGCTGCGTGTATTTCTATTCCTATTCTTTTTGATCCTTTTTTTATTGTTGCTCTTGGAATTTTACTTGGTAAATAAATAGGATTTTTGGATTTATTTCCTTTATAATCTATACCAAATGTTCTTGATCCATTACCTCCTCTATAGTCTCCTTGCAATCTTCCTGAAACATCAAGTTGTTTTAATGCTTCTATATGTTTATCATAAGAATCTCTATCAATAATAAAAGTTCCATCTTCTCCTACAAGAATTCCTACTAATGTTTTTTTTATTTTTTGTTTAGTTTTTGGCATTTTTTCACCTCTTATTTATTATATTGCCTTGCTTACCTGCACATAGGTTATTTATATAGTTTACTATTTTAAAAAATTTATATAGAATTCCAAAACATTAATAAAGGAAATCACAAATTCTTATTATATTATGCTGACGTGGCACAATCTGGTACTGCGCGGGCCTTGAGTCTTTGCAGGTCAGCCCGTTTCCTTCGGGATATCCTGGTTCAAAGTTCACACTATTAATTTAGGTGAAAAGAAAATCCGGGCGTCAGCGTATTTTTTAATTATTTTTAAGAATTCTTAGGAGGTAATAACACAGGAATCCCATCTTTAATAGGATATTTTAACTTACACTTAACACATTCTAAATCTTTTTTAGAATTAATATACTTAACATCAGATTTGCACATAGGACATGCTAAAATATTGAACAAATCCTTAGGAATTGGATCTTTTGTTACCATAATAAATAGGTAGAATCTTATATATATAAGTCTTTCTACAGTTTTTAAATCTTTCTAAAAAACCGAAACTTTTATAAATGAATAAACCTTTACTTATATAAAGTTATTGAAGTTATTAAACAATCATAAAATTAGGGGTGTTGAGTAGATTATTTTAAAATAAATATGAATATATCATATGTAGGTGGATAAAATGACATCATACTTTGTTAAAAAATGCCCAGAATGTGGTAGTATAAATCTATTTCATCATAAAGAGAAAGGAGAAGTTATTTGTAAAGATTGTGGTCTTGTTATTGAAGACAAGATGATAGACTTTGGCAAAGAATGGAGAGAATTTGGTGAAAATGCAGGTTCAGACGCAAGAAAAAGAAGAACTGGGGCTCCAATGTCTGACACAGAGTTTGATATGGGCTTA
>CAYWFN010000060.1:0-5622 GCA_964457715.1 uncultured Methanosarcinales archaeon
TCAGAAAGCGATGGTCTACATGGAAAAACCTTGACATGGAGAAAAAACAAAGTAAATTAGGAGATTTCTAAACCATCTGCAACAAAAACAATCCTAAACCAAACCCAACAATCAATCCATAATAAACCCTATTCCAATTTAAGATTTTAATACCATCAAAATTACCAAAAGGGATTAAATTAAACAAACCAATCCAAGTATTTATCATAAAACCATAACCAAAAACTCTACCTAAAAATTCAAAACCAACATAAGAGGACCACATTCCTAATAATAAAAATAACACAGCTAAAACTAAATTGGTCAATGGACCTGCTATAGAAATCTTTCCATTAAGTCTTTGATTAACATAACCAGAGATCATAACAGCACCTGGTGCTGCAAATACAAAATTTCTTGTTATAAATGCTAAAAACAAAGCAAAAATCAACATACTCATATTAGCTCTAAACTCAGCAAAACATCCAAAACGCTGTGCAACTACTTTATGAGCAATCTCATGAAATATAAAACCTGTTCCTACTGCAATTGCTGAAATTATTAAGCCTTGAACAAAACCAATAGAAAAAATCTTACCTTTCCACAAAATCAAAGCAAAAGAAATAGAAATAATTAACCAAGATTTAAACAAATCATTTATTTCTTTTTCAGATGTACTATAGCCAAGGATCTTGTATGTCTTATATCTTCTATGTTGAAATGGATTATTTATCATAATACATAGAACAAATTCATTATTTAAATAGTTTTGCTATAATTCCATAAGACCTTCTTCTAAGTAAAACACAGCACTATAAATCCTAGCCCAAAAATTAGCTCTTGTTTTACTAGGATATTTCATCCAATTAATATTCCAATCAAAATTTCCCCTATAAAGATCATCTATCAAACATCCAATATGTTTTGGATGCCATTCAGATTCAAGTAAATTTCTAACAAATTTCTTTATTTTTGGAGGTTGCAAAGCTCTTGGACAAGGTTTTTTCACAAAATCATGTGTTTTACCACTTAATCTAGCATTATCATAAGTTCTATACAATGCCATATTAGGACGCAAATCATACATCTTATCAAACTTATCATGAAATTTAAATAATTGAGAACTTTTATACTCTCCTATTAAACTTGCAGCAGCTTCATCATCAATATAAGGAATATGCCCAGAAAAATTTTCAGAATGTGCAACAGCTTTTTCTTTATTCCACATACATTCAAGTAAATCTTCTAAATCAAAATCATAAACACTTACATCTTGATCACTTTCTCCAAGACCAGAATAATAAGCTAAAATTACATCTTGCAATGATCCACAACCAGGAAAATATCTCCTTCTTTTTTTATGTAAAGTAAATGGTCCTCTCATTATTCTCATATAACCAGGATCACCAGTATCAGTTATATCTTGATTAACACATTTTTCTCTAGTATCACTTATTCTTATAGGCATCCCCCCATATTGAACTGCATACATCATTGTTTTCAAAGCAATATATTCTTTAATTCTTCCTATACCTGAAAAAACATAACCAGCTTCTGCACCAGGAGCAGGATTTCTCTTCAAGTCATTAGGATCTGTATAACCATATGCATTTATTAAATCAGGTTCAAGATAACCAATACTCTTAAACAGATTATAAGCACTGTTTTCATTTTCAGAATCCTTCTTAATCTTAAAAAGCATATGCCATCCAGAAGGAGTCATATCAACCATGTGAGCAACACCATGACTTTTTAAAAAATTTGTTTCATATTCAATAACAGGAAAAATATGTTTTTTAAAATAATGTGATTGAGAACCAACATTATAATATAAATTATAAGGATCTGATAAAAAGATCTCTGCATCTTTTGCAAATAAAACATCACTTCCTAAATAACCAAAAATAGGAATAAATAATTGCAGATTCCAATCTACTGCTTGTTTCCTCATCTGACTAATAGGCTCAACAGTAACAAACAACTTACTCTTAGGATTCATACCTTGTTCAATCAATTCTTCTTTACCACTACCTAACACCCAATTACGATTTTCAAAAGAGTTAGCTATCTTTGGTAAAACTGCTTCATAATATTCTGATTCATTCATTATATATCACCTCAAACATTCAAAAAAATCCATAAGTTGTATATAAATATTTATATTCCATAAAAATAGTAAAATCTTTGGAAAAATATTTAAACAAGCTAAACATTTATATAGATATATAACTAAAATATAAAAAAAGATGGCTGTTACATTAAAAGAGAGAGGTTTGGGTGAAGAAGATAGTGATGTTGATAGTCCAGGTTTCCCAACTGCAACAAAAAAATTCAAACTAGTATGGCAAAGATATTTTGCTTCAATTGAAGAACCTTATTTCTTTGTTTTATCAACATTAAGAGACTCTTTAGGCTGGAACAAAATTGACAAAATAAAAGACATTTTTTCTGCATCTGAAAGTTCAGCATTTTATGGTCAAGTAGGATCAAGATTATCTATTGCACAAGACAGAGCAATGCAATACTCAGCATCAATTGGAAAATTCATGTTAGAATTATTCAAAATGGCAAGAGAATTAAGAATTATTGAAGAAAGAATAAAATTACATGAAGATTGCAACAAAAAAGACAGAGCAGCAGACAAAGCATTAAAAGGAATTTGGACAGACATGGTTGAAGGTGGTGCAAAAAATCCGGGCTCAGTTATAGGATTATCAAGAGAAGTAGGATTCACAATTTTACCAGATCTATTTTTTGGAGTATTTGTAGAAAGATCTGAAGATGTACACGATGTAGTTGAAAAATTGAAATTCAATAAAAAAATTAAAGAAGTTCTTGCAAGAAAATTAAAATCTTACATGATATGGAAAGAAAAAACTTTTGTTGAATTACAAAACAGACAAAAGTTCATGAAAAAACACATTAAACAATATTATCTAATGATAAAGATGTACATGAACTGGCTTAGACCATACTTAACACACATAAAAAGACTAGGAATGGACGAATCAAAATTATCATCACCAGACATAATTTCAGGATTTGAAACATCATCAACAGAACTAGAATTATTATTCAAAAAAAAAGTGGATGATGTTTATTCTGTTATCTCAGTACACTTTTTATTTAGAACACAACCAAAAATGGAATTTCACCAAGATGGTTATCAACATAGAGGACCAATTCATGTTGGAAGAGTAGACATTACATTTAGAGGATATGTCTGGGACGAAAAGCAAGTAGAAGAATATAAAAAATATAGAAAAGAAGAAGATTTTGAGATTTTAAGATCAATTAATGAAGAAATAAATGCAGCAATGGAAATGTTAGGAGATGACATAAAAAATTATTTATTAGACATTGGAGAAAAATTAGAACAAGAAGAGGAAGAAACAAAAGAGGAAGAAAAACAAAAAGTAAAAATAACTGCTGTATTTGATCCATTTAAGCATGTGATTAATGGTTTCACAGAGATAATAACAGGAAAAGAAATGTTTAAATTTAAAGAAAATGAAAATAAAATAAAAAAACAAACTAAACAGGATTTATGGAAATTAGATAAAAATAAAACAAAAGCACAAGAAAAAATGTTAGGTTCATTATTCAAGATTTTTGATATATTCAAAAAGGCTCATGGAATGCTATCATGGTAATTAAAGAAGAACTTCTTAAAGGGATTGAAAAACTCCCACCAAAAGAAAGGTTAAAACGTCTAAGAGAACTAGAGGAACAAATAAAACTAGAAGAAAAAATAACAGAAGAAATAATAGTACAAGAAAAAGAAACAACAAGAGAGAAACAAGAAACTGATGAAAAAATTGAAGAAGATGATAAAAAGAAAAGAGAAGATCAAAGAAAAAAAGAACTTGAAAAAGTTATTGAAGAAGAAAAAATAGAAGAAGAAACAGCAACATTTCAAGTAGAATATCATGCAAGACTAATTACAGAAGTTGATGATACATTGAACAGAATGCAGTACATGAACCAAGATCAGCTTAACCAATACCAATCACAAGCAAAAGATATGTATGATAAATTAAATGAAGCATATGAAAAAGCAAGAGATTGGATGAGAGATGATATAAAAGCTGAAAAAGAAAGACTAAGAGAGATGTTTGGAATTTCCAAAGAATGGTGGCAAGAGACCTCAGGAAGTAAATATGTAAGATAACCGACATATTTATAAATTAATCCAGTTTCTCAAAACATACAATGAATAAAGAAGAATTACAACAACAATACATGCAATTACAGATGCTGGATCAGCAAATTAAACAAGTTCAAAAACAACTTCAAACATTAACTAACCAAACAAATGAAGTTACATATTCTATACAATCATTAGAAGAATTTAAAGAAGCAAAACAAGAATCTGAAATTTTTGTGCCTGTGGTTACAGGAATCTTTGCAAAAGCAGAATTAAAAGATACAAAAAATGTTAATATAAATGTTGGTGGAAATGTTGCTGTTAACAAAAGTTTAGATGATGCAAAGAAACTATTAGAAGATCAACTTAAAGAACTTGAAACAATTAGAACAAAACTTTCTAATGATGCTAACAAGATGGTTGCTCAAGCACAAATATTACAACAACACATTATGGAAGCACAAAGTAAAAGTAATTAGGTGAAACAAGATTTCAAAATTGTAATTTTGAAACTATGTATACAAATTTTAATTTGTGTGCTTGTCAATCTTTGATTGACATTGAATGAAATGGAGTGAAATGAGTATGTTTAAATTCCTAAAAGATAAATTAAAAAACGTAGTCAACAAATTTAGTAAAAAGATTGAAGAAGAAGGTGTTGAAGAAGAATCAGAAATTGAAGAAGTACCTGCTGTTTCTAAAGAAGTTAAAGAAGGATTAGAGATAACAAAAGAAGAAATAAAAGAAGAACCACAAGAATTTATTAAAGAAGCAGATAAAAAAGAAAAGGAAACCATACAAAAACAAAAAATAAAAGAACCAATAAAAAAGAAAATTGAACAAGGCAAAACACCAACAATATATGAACTTGCACAAAGGAAAAAGAAATCACCACCACAAAAAAAAGAAAAAATAGAAGTTGTAAAACATAAAGACAAACCTAAGATAATAGAACCTGATGAAGAGATTATAGAAAGGATAGAAATAAAAAAACTAACTGCAAAAGAATTGATTAAAGAAGTAAAAGAAGAAGAAAAAGATAAGGAAATTGCAAAAAAAGATGACAAAGATCTAACAGCAGATGAATTAATAAAAGAATCAGAAAAAATAAGACTTCCAGAAGATAAAATATTAACAGCAAAAGAAATTAGAGAAAAATTTGAAAAAGAAAGAGAAACAAAAGACCAAGAAACTATAGAACCAGAAGCAAAAGGCTTTTTTGCAAAATTAAAACAAAAGATAGTAACAAAGAAAATTAATGAAAAACAATTTGAAGAAATATTTTGGGATCTAGAAGTTGGTTTAATGGAAAATAATGTTGCAATAGAAGTTATTGAAAAAATAAAAAGAGATTTAAAAAATAACCTTGTTGATCAACCTATAAGAAGAAACCAAATTTCAGAAATAATTCTTGATTCTCTTAAACAGAGTATAACTGAGCTTTTTGAAATTGACAAAATAGATTTAATTAATAAAATAAAATCTTACAAAGAAAC
>CAYWFN010000061.1:0-4745 GCA_964457715.1 uncultured Methanosarcinales archaeon
CTTCATCAAACCCTTTAATCACTTTACCAGCTCCAACCTCAAATTCCAGAGGATGAGAATGATCACCATGCTTTGATGAATCAAACACTGTTCCATCATCTAACTTTCCTTCATAATCAAGTTTCACTTTATTACCTTTTTCAATTGCCATATTATTTTGCCTCCTATATAATTATATACAGAGAAAAATCTACGTCACTTTATAAGTGTTTGCTAAGAAAAAGAAAAAAATAAAAAATATTATTAATCTACTATAACACCTTCAAAATTGCATAAATTACACAATTCTTCTGCTTCATCAGGATATTTACAATAATGTTCAAAACCTGTATCACAAAATTCAGCAACTGTTGCGAATTCAGATTTACCTTCACCAACACAATCTTCTGGACAATTACAAGGTGTTTCTATATCCTCACATACTTCATTACCACAATTAATGCATGTTCCTACAGGATATCCAGATGCTAATCCTGTTCCATAACATTCATCTTCAACACTAATCCTAGTATCAAATCCAGACTCCCATTCAGTTAAACCTTCGCAACAATTTTCAGGATATTCGTCTGAATATATCTCTGAGAATTGTTCACCTTCTTTTGCGCACTCAGCTTTACAATCTTCAGGACAACTACATCTGTGTTCCCATTCTTCACAAATTCCATTACCACATTCAGAACAAGTAGATCCACATCCTGCTAATGTAAAGTATTCTTCACAAGTTTCACCTTCTTTTAAACCACAACTTGATACTCCAACTAACCCTTCACAACATTCTAAACCTTCATCATCAGGTCCTAAAGAAGGATTTGGTCCAACTTCACCTACACCAGCACAATCTTTTCCAACAATTGGTTCTTCTCTAACCTAGTACAACCAACAAAAACCAACATACAAAGAATCAATAAAATTATTATTCTTTTCATTATTTTCACCTCTAAATTTTATATTTATTATTTATAAGTACATACTATATAAAACTTTTCAAAAATATCAAAAACATTACGAATACAAATAATAAAACTTTATTAATAACAAAATCTGCTATATAAAACATGCCTTTATCAGAATTATGGGATTTTTTTACAAAATGGGAAAACATACCAAGGGGTTTGGTAGGAAAAACAATTAAAACTGAACAAGAACTTAAAGAACTATTTCCACAGAATAGTACATTTAATCAAGCTTGCTCAATTGGAACTATAGGAAAGTTATTATGTGAAATATATGCAAAAACTAATCAACTAGATTCTAGATTTAATTATTATATAGCATACAAATGCAATTCATGTGATACAATAATCATTGGTATGCCAAAAAAAAATTGTAAAGGTTATAAGTGTAATAACTGTGATGATTATTTAGGTGAATTCTAATACCTATAATGTTCTGGTTTATACGGACCTTCTATAGGAACACTAATATATTTTGATTGTTTTTCTGTTAATTTAGTTAATTTAGCATCTAAATGATCTAAATGTAATCTTGCAACTTTTTCATCTAGTTCTTTTGGTAACATATAGACACCTATCTTAAAACCTTCTTCCCACAACAGAATTTGTGCTAAAACTTGATTTGAAAAAGAACAACTCATTACAAAACTCGGATGACCAGTTGCACAACCTAAGTTAACTAACCTGCCTTCAGCTAATAAGTAGATTGAATTACCATTTTCAAAAGTATACATATCAACAGGACATTCTCTACCTTTTATTTGTTGTTTTTTAATTCCAGAAATTGATTCTAAACCTTCAACATCTATTTCATTATCAAAATGACCAATATTACAGACAATTGCTTGATCTTTCATATTAAACATATGTTCAGCAGTTATTATATCACAATTTCCAGTTGCTGTCACATAAATATCTACTTCTGGTAATACGTCTTCAACTCTGCGAACATCATAACCAGCCATTTTTGCTTGCAATGCACATATTGGATCAATCTCACTTACATAAACTCCTGCTTTTTCATTCTTCATTGCTTCTGCACAACCTTTACCAACATCTCCATAACCACAAACAAGAACTCTTTTCCCTGCTATCATCACATCCATTGCTCTTTTTATTCCGTCTGTTAAAGAATGTCTACATCCATAAATATTATCAAATTTGGATTTTGTTACAGAATCATTTACATTTATAGCTGGAAACAATAATTCACCTTTTTCAAACATTTGATAAAGCCTATGAACCCCAGTTGTTGTTTCTTCTGATACACCCATTATTTCTTTTGCAACTTCATGCCATTTATTATCACCATCTGCATACATTAATTTTAAACATTTCATTAATTCTCTTTCTTCTGCAGATTTATCTGAATAATCTTCTTCTAATAATAAAGGATCATTTTCTACTTCAAATCCTTTATGTACCATTAATGTTGCATCTCCCCCATCATCAACAATTAAATCTGGTCCTCTTCCATCAAAATCAAGTGCCCTTTTTGTACAATCCCAATATTCTTCTAAAGTTTCGCCTTTCCATGCAAACACAGGAACACCAGACTCAGCAATTGCAGCAGCAGCTTCATCTTGTGTAGAATGAATATTACAAGAAGCCCATCTAACATCTGCGCCAAGTACAACCAATGTTTCAATTAAAACAGCTGTTTGAACAGTCATATGAAGACTTCCCATTATTTTTACATCTTTTAATGGTTTTTCTTGTTCATATTCTTTTCTTATTGACATCAAACCAGGCATTTCTTTTTCAGCAATCTCTATTTGTTTTCTACCTGCTGTTGCTAAAGAAATATCTTTAATTTTATAATCAATTGTCTCATTCATTATTATCACCTCTAAATTTAATATTCAACAGTAAACTCCAATCCCTTTAAAAATCTTTGTTATAAAAAACAATAGTAACATTTATATAGACAGTTCTTATTAATATATACATAACACATTTCGGTGGAAGGTTAATGACAAAAAAAAAGAGGTCTAAAGAGTTTATTCTCTGGTTTAATGAATTAGGCATAGAAGATGTTCCATTAGTAGGTGGAAAAAACGCATCTTTAGGTGAAATGTATAGACTTCTTACAAAAAAAGGTGTTAGAATTCCTAATGGATTTGCTGTAACTGCATATGCATATCATTATTTATTAGAAAAAGCACAAGTAAAAGACCACATTAAAAAAGCATTAAAAGGTTTAAACACACACAATGTAAGAGACTTAGCAAAAAGAGGAAGAAAAGTAAGAAACATAATACTTGGTGCACATTTCCCAGAAGAATTAAAACAAGAAATAATTAAAGCATACAAACAATTATGCAAAAAAGAAGGAACTAAAGATGTTGCTGTTAGATCATCTGCAACTGCTGAAGATTTACCAGATGCATCATTCGCAGGTCAACAAGAAACTTACCTTAATATAGTAGGAGAAGCTGCACTAATAGATGCATGCAAAAGATGTTTTGCATCTTTGTTTACAAACAGAGCAATTTCTTATAGAGAAGATAAAGGTTTTGATCATTTTAAGATAGGTCTGTCAATTGGTGTACAAAAAATGGTAAGATCTGACTTATCATCTGCTGGTGTTATGTTTTCAATTGACACAGAAACAGGATTTAAAGATGCTGTTTTTATAACAAGTGCATATGGTTTGGGTGAGAATGTTGTACAAGGTAATGTTAATCCTGATGAATTCTATGTGTTTAAACCAACTCTAAAAAAAGGTTTTCAACCAATAATATCAAAAAGACTTGGTGAAAAATCAATAAGAATGGTTTATGATTTACAAGGAAATAAACCAACAAAAAATATAAACGTGCCTATAGAAGATAGAAGAAAGTTTGCATTAACTGATAAAGAAATATTAAAATTATCAAAATGGGCTTGTATTATTGAAGATCATTATTCACATAAAGCAGGTTATTTTAAACCAATGGACATGGAATGGGCAAAAGATGGTAAAAATAAAAAACTTTACATTGTTCAAGCAAGACCAGAGACTGTACAAAGTCAAAAAGATTGGTCTGTATTAGAAGATTATGAATTAAAAAAGAAATCAGAGGTATTAGTAACTGGAAGAAGTGTTGGTGAAAAGATTGGTAAAGGAAAAGTTAATATTATAAAAGATGCAAAAGAAATTTTCAAATTTAAAAAAGGCCAAGTTCTTGTAACAGACATGACTGATCCTGATTGGGAACCGATTATGAAAATAGCATCAGCAATTGTGACTAACAGAGGGGGTAGAACCTGTCATGCAGCAATTGTTTCTAGAGAATTAGGGATACCATGTGCAGTTGGTTGTGTTAATGCAACACAAAAACTAAAAAATGGTATGAAAGTTACTGTGAGTTGCGCAGAAGGAGAGATTGCTAATATTTACAAAGGATTATTACAATTTAAAATTAGGAAGACCAATATTAAAAATCTAAAAAAACCAAAAACAAAGATTATGATGAACTTGGCCAATCCTGAGCAAGCATTTAATTTTTCATTTATACCAAATGAAGGAATTGGTTTGGCTAGGGAAGAGTTTATTATTAATTCTCATATTAAGATACATCCTTTAGCATTAATTAATTATAAAAAAATAAAAGATAAAGAAACAAAACAAAAAATAGATGAACTAACACATGGTTATAAAGACAAAGTCAAGTTCTATGTTGATAAATTAGCTGAAGGTATTGGTATGCTAGCAGCTGCATTTTATCCAAAAGATGTGATTGTTAGGTTCAGTGATTTTAAATCTAATGAATATGCAAATTTAATTGGCGGCAAAGATTATGAACCAGA
>CAYWFN010000061.1:4766-5620 GCA_964457715.1 uncultured Methanosarcinales archaeon
TTATAGTAAGATGTTTAAACCAGCATTTGCTTTAGAATGCAAAGCAATTAGAAAAGTCAGAGAAAAAATGGGCTTAACAAATGTAAAAGTTATGATTCCATTCTGTCGTACAATAGAAGAAGGTAAAAAAGTTCTTCAAATCATGAAGAAAAACGGTTTGAAAAGAGGAAAAAAAGGGTTGCAAGTTTATGTTATGTGTGAAATTCCAAGTAATGTTGTTTTAGCAGAACAATTTGCAAAGATCTTTGATGGTTTTTCAATTGGTAGTAATGATTTGACTCAGTTGACACTTGGTCTTGATCGTGATTCTGAGTTAGTTTCACATATTTATGATGAAAGAAATAAAGCAGTCAAAGATTTGATAAGACAAGTCATCAGAACAGCAAAAAAAACAAAGAAAAAGATTGGTATATGCGGCCAAGCACCTTCAGATTATCCAGAATTTGCACAGTTTTTAGTAGAATGTGGAATTGATTCTATTTCTTTAAATCCAGATACTGTAATTAAGACAACTTTGGCAATTTTAAGGACTGAGAAAAGATTAAGGAAAAAGTAATTTCAACCAAAAAACAAATATTTTAACATAAGTTCCAGTGCAACATCTCTTGTTAAATCAGATCCTTCATAACTTAATATCTTGAATCTTCTGTCTTTGTATTCATGATGTATCTGGAATAATCTCATTAATTCTGCTTGATCAAAACCATTGTTTTCTGCATGGGTTTTATCTGTTAATACAACAGATCTTTTTTTAGGCAAAGAATAACCAATTATTTTTGATCTTCTGTAACCTATAATCAAGTTAAGTTCTTCTAATTCAGATTCTAATTCTATCATTTTTTGGTTTAGACACA
>CAYWFN010000062.1:0-5610 GCA_964457715.1 uncultured Methanosarcinales archaeon
AATATTTTTCAGTAGGGTGCAGAAAACCACATGGAACAACAACACCTCTTTGTTCAAAAAGTTTCTTTATCTCATCTTTACCAAAACAGGATTCATCACTAATAACTGGCACAGAATTCAATTTCAAAGCGTTTTCAATTTGTTCTAATAAACTCATATATATCACCTCAATATAATAAATAGTTATAATAATACATTTAAATATTTATCTATTTTATAATATAATACAAATATTTATATATTCTTTAAACATAAATTAAATAGAATAACATGATATTAACAAAAAAAGAGGTTTTAAAGGAAATAAAACAAAATAAAATAAAGATAACTCCATTTTCTAAAAAAAACTTCGGTCCAGCATCATATGATCTAACTTTAGATAATAAATTTAGAAAATTCAAAATAAATAAAACTATTAATATAAAAAATAGAACAAATTATAAAAAATTTTCTAAAAAATTCAAAGCAAAATCAGTTCTACTTTTACCAAATGAATTCATATTAGGTGTTACAAAAGAAAGAATTAAACTACCTAAAAATATCTGCGGTTGGCTTTCAGGTAGATCAAGATTTGCTAGGTTAGGTTTAGCTGTTCATGTTACAGCAAATTTTGTACAACCTAACATAAATAATGTTCAAGTTCTAGAAATAAGAAATTTATCAGAAGTTCCTTTAAAAATAAATTCAGGAACCAAGATATGCCAAATCATATTTCAAAGATGCGAAGGCAAAGCTAAGTATAAGGGTAAGTTTGGTAAGCAAAAGAGTGTTTAAACTATATAAATCAAAGAAAAATAAAAATAAAAAAATTCTAAGATAATAAGAAATCTATATTCTTACTCTTGTTTTACTTCTTCTGGTTGTGCTTCTGGTTGTTCTTCTGATTGTGCTTCTTCTTGAGCTGGCTCTTCATCACCAAATGATTCTTGTGGTGCTTCTCCACCTTGCTCAATTTCACTTGCTTTTCTAAGCAAAACAACATTTTGTGCTTGTTTACCTTTTTCAGTTTCAGCAACATCGAAAGACACTTCATCATTATCTCTAATAAAAGTACCTTTTGATAAACCTGTGAAGTGAACAAAATATTCTGTTCCATCCTCACCAAGGACAAAACCAAATCCTTTCTTTCTGTTGTACCACTTTACTTTTCCTTCCATATTCTTTAACCTCCTAAACAAATAGTACAATATTTGTACTATTTCACAGTCTAAAGCAATCAACTCCCCTTTTTAAAGCTTTTGGTAAAAAGTAAACTATTATGTTCTAACACATATATTAAATTGGACAAATATTTATAAAGAAATTTCTATTTTCAATAAATATTCTTATAATAATTAAATGGAGGGATAATAAAATGGGAGCATTAACAAAAGCTATTAAAATATTAATTGGATTGGTTCTAATCGTATTAGGTCTAGCATCATATGTAGAATGGTATCCTGCTCTATGGTTATTAATAAAAGGAGCACTAGGATTATTTGTTGCAGGAGTTGGAGCATTAGTTATTCTAATTGCATTTACAGATTAAATCTTTTTTAATTAATTTTTTTTTATTTTATTATATAAATTATTTCTACCTAATCTAACCTAACTTTTAGCTTGATCTCTGTTCCATGAGTCAAATTATATTCAAGAATCTGTTCTTGCATTCTAAACAAGTGATATTTTCCTTTCATATTTGATAATGAACATCTACTACTTATGCCTCTTTTTTCATCATTAATAAATTCTTTTAAACCAATCCATTTTAGAAATTTAATCCTTTCTTTTTCTCCTTCACCTAAAAACTTAACTGCAGAGACTGTATAGCTGATTTCAGGGTTATTAAATATTTTTTCCATTGTTCTGTAACTTGTTTTTAAAAACAGTTTTTGAAAGTTGTGTTTAAGCGCAACTTTAAATGAACTTAATCCTGTTATGATATTTTGTGACATAAATGCGTCAAGCAATCCTCTATATGACAAAGTATCTAATCTTAGATCAGCTCCATACAAGTTTATTTCACAATTCTGTTTATTAATAAAATCGCTTCGAACTTTTTTTACTAATACATCATAAAAACTTTTTACCATTTCTTCAAATTGGTCAATACAAGTTATTCTAAGCAAATTATTATAAAAACCATTTGCATTATCTTCAAGAGTACAACCACCATGTTCTCCTGCACTAATCATTGAAAAGATCTCTGTTCTTGTATCTTTATCAAAATTAGTTTCCCGTTTCCTTGGTCTTCTTTTTTCTTCAGCCCACAATCTATCCTTAAGATCTTTATCAGCATCAACATAAGATTTTAATGATTTTAGGATTTGAGTAAACTGTCTATGATTTATTCCATTATCTAATAATGTTTGTTTATTCTCATTAATCCTTACATCAATTGGATCATCTACAATTGTAAAAAGTTTAGTATATTTTATAAGATTAATATAATCCTCTGAATATGGTGCATTTGATTCAATGAATTCATTGAATTTTAGGTCTTTTTTCAAGAAATACTGCGATTTAACTTTTACTAGTCTTTCTTTTTCTTTTATTCTTAGTTTACCTTGTTTTTCTAAATAAAGCAAATCTCTTAATATGTCTGTTGCATGAAAATCAACAGGATGTTTTGAATGTACTGCATCTAAGAACCTCATTGCAAATATATCTTCTATATTTAAATCAGCATAACCTGCTGCTGCTTTTTCTAATGATTTTCTCATTTCTAATGGTAAATCTTTATTTTTTCTTAATTGATCTATTGTTTCACCAGTGCATGCTCCTTTTTCTAATCTTGATAAATTTCCAACTTGAGAAACTTCATTTGCTTTTCTAAATAATTCAAACATTTCTTTTGTAACATGATCTTTAATTTTTTCTCTTATTACTTCAATTGATGCTTGTTTTAGATAAAAATCAAGATTATTCATAACCTCTACTAAGGTTTCTTCAATTTTTGCTAAATTCTCTAATTCTTGTTTTGCAGATTTTCTTTCTTCACTAGTTAATTTACCTAAATCAGCTTTAATATCAAGATGTGCTTTAATAAATTCTTGCGTATTAATTCCTCTTTTTTTTGATAATAATGTATTATATTCATCTGCTTGTAAAAATAATAATTCTTTAAACAATTTATCAGAACAATCCCAACCAATAGGTTTATCAAGAGTCTGTTTTCTTATAAATTTTAATATTTCTCCTTTTGGACCAAATTTAAATTCTTTATAACCTATTTTTACAACTCTATCCTTAAGTGTTCTACCACAAAGACAACTACCTTGTATTTTTTCTTTTTTTCTTAATTTTTTTGCACCTTGATATTCTAATACAACTGGAAGATCCATTAATGTAACATTTAATTTATTCATTAATTTCCATATCAAATTAACTCTACTAGTGTTCATACCTTTTTTTCCAGGAGCTTTTCTTAAAAACTCTGCATATTTGAATAGATTTGTTATAAATTGACTTAAGTTATCATCACATCTAACAAAACCAGTTACATCTGTTTTATAATTTCCATCATCTTCTGTTTCTAAAACAATATCATATAAGTGTTTTATAGATTTTTGTATTATTCTTTTACTATCTTTTTTTGTATCTGGAAATGCTTTGTTATTAAAAAGAAGTTCACCATATTCTTTTGGAAGATATTGTGAAAATGTTAGAGCAAGTGTATGTACTCCGTACTTTTTTTCTTGAATAGATCTTGCTCTTTGTTCATAAGATAATCTAAGAAATTGAATCAGATTAGTTAATTCACAAACATCATCAGGCACACAACCTTTTGTTATTTCATCTTTTTGATATCTTAAATTATTAACAACAGATGATAAACTGTCCATTAATATAGAATCTAATTTTTGTATTATTTGTTCAACCATATTTCTTCCCCCTAAATCTATACATGGAAATCCTTCTATATATATAAATATTATTGCAAAGAACTCCTTATATGTGATTACTTTTGTTCAACAATCTTTCTCATAACATCAACAAACTCTTGTGCTTGATTTTTATATGTATCATATTGTTGTCCAGTAACAAATTTAATTTCTCTTCTATCTATTTGTTTCATAAGTTTATAGAAAAAGTCCATTGTATTTGCATGTTTTTTACTAACTAATCCTTTGTTTACTAATTTTTGTTTTATCATGGTTCCAACATGTCTTGGTGATGGTGGAACAACTCCTTGTTTCATTAAAGCTGCATGTGCAGCATCAATTACAGCCCAATACAAATCAACAGTTGCTTGTATTACATGCCATTGTGAATTTGTTAAAGTTCTTGGTGCTCTTGAAAAATATGACCATATTGCTTCAGTTGTGGGCCTAATCCTTCCTCTTTGTAATAATCCTTGTAATGGTTCAAAAAATCCTGTATCTATTAATGCAACACCATCTCTTAATATATTAACAGCAACAGGATCACTACTTCTTACATAATCCCAAAATGCAGTTAGTTTTAATGTCATTACATGTAATCTTGTTGATACTCTAGAAATAATTTTTTCAGTTATTATTCTATATGTTTCAACAATTGCTGGTGTTAATACAGTTGACACATCATCAACTATTATCATTATATCAATATCACCTTTACCTGGATGTTCTTGCCTAGCTGCTGAACCAAATATAATCACTGCTTTTAAAAAAAATGAAAACTCTTCATACATCTTTTTAGAGAAATCTCTTGCCAATTTCAGATCTTTATGTGAATAATGCTTAGTATTAGGATTCACATTTCTCTTAATATCAAACTTCATATATAGATTTATATGGTAAGAGTTTATTAATTTTGTTGAGTATTGTTGAGTGGTATTAACACTAATTTAAGATATTTTTATATAATAAATACATATTATTAATAACATGAGATCACTAATACATGCAAAAACATATATTCAAAAGTATTTTAAAACAAAAGTAAAGGTTAAACAACTCAAGGTTCCATCTAAAAACAAGCTTTATTTAGTTAATAATAAATATTTACTTAAGATATTTCATTATAAAAAAGAATTTCTTATATCATGCAAAGAATACCTAAAAACATATGACAGAGAAATCCGTTCCATTGAATTATTTTCAAGATTTAAAGAAATATCTCCTATAATCCTTAAATATAAAGGAAAAAAATTTGCATGGATATTTAAAGACTATGCAAAAGGAAAGACATTGAAAGAATTTAAAAAGATAAATCCAAATCATGGATTAGATAAACAAATAATGGATCTTATGATTAATATGCATTCTGTAAAGACTAAGATTGATTATAAAGAAATTAAGGATTTTTATATAAGGAAAATAATACAGGTTAAAAAAAGACTGAAGACATATCTTCCTGAAAAATATCAATCAAAAGAATTGTATAATATTCTTGCAAAATTACAAACACTTGTGCCATTGATTGTTAAAAATTCAAAAAGCATGTTGCATGGTGATTTTGTTGATAGAAATATCATTGTTAATAAGAATAAAATTAAATTAATTGATTTTGAAAATTCTAGACAAGGGCCAGGAATAGAAGACCTTATCTTTTATGTAGATGATATGTTTGGTGCAAATGGTTCTAAGTTTGATAAGAAAATTGGAAAAAAATTATGACGCTGCTAAAAGTGCTGTAGATGCGAAG
>CAYWFN010000063.1:0-3560 GCA_964457715.1 uncultured Methanosarcinales archaeon
TATACAAAAATTATCAATTCTAGGTTCAGAATTGATTAAGTCACATCCATCCCACCCAAGTACTATGTTTGAAATCGAGACAGCAGTTGGTTGTTCAAGAAAAAACCATTGTTCATTCTGCTTAGAACCAATTAAACATAAGTTCGAGCTAAGGAATACAAAAGATATAATCGCAGAAATAAAAGCATTAAGCAAACTCGGTGGAAAAAACTTCAGGCTTGGTAAACAAAGTGACTTTTTCTCAAGAAATGAAAAAGATATTGAAACTTTGCTTTCCAAAGCCTCAAAACATAGCAAAATACTTCACATTGATAATATAAATCCAGCAAATGTAACAGAAGCAAAGGTAAAATTAGTTGTAAAATATTGTACAGAAGGAAATATTGCAGCTTTAGGACAAGAAAGTTTTGATAAAACTGTAATCAAAGCAAATAATTTAAACTCAGATCCAAAAACAACATACAAAGCAATTAAATTAATCAACAAGTTTGGTGCAATAAAAGGTGAAAATGGTATGCCAAAGTTTTTGCCTGGAATTAATTTATTATTTGGACTTATTGGTGAAACTAAAAACACACACAAAGAAAACATGTTTTGGTTAAACAAAATATTAAATGAAAAATTACTTCTTAGAAGAATAAACATAAGACAGGTAGTACAATTTCCACAAACAAAGATCTTCAACCAAAACAAAGCTATAAGAAAAAACAAAAAATATTATTGGAAGTGGAGAAATGAAATCAGACAAAACATTGATTTACCAATGCTTAAACTCTTAGTTCCACAAGGAACAATCTTAGACAAAGTAAAAACAGAAATATATGATGGCAAAACAACATTTGCAAGACAATTAGGCACATATCCTTTGGTAATTGGTATAAAAGGAAGATTACCATTAAATAAATTCTATAAAGTAAAGATAACTAAACACATGCTAAGAAGTGTAACAGCAGAGATAATTAACTAATTTTATATGTACTTATCATCAATCTTTCCAGTAGTTGTATACTTAGGACCAGCTCCTCTTGATAAAAAACTAATCATTTCATAAATATTCCACTCAGTTATTTCACAACCTTCTCTTTCTAAAACTTTTTTAGCACTATCTATGTCAAATTTACTACATTTATCTAATAAACTAGATTCATCTGTCATATTATTTATAATAAAAAAGTTTTATGTATATAAAATTTTGTATTATTCCAACATATCAATTTAACACTACAAATATTTATAAACAGGAATAAAAAATCCTATATAATTATATATATAATTAAAGAAGGTGATAAATATGACAGAAAAATTAATTCTAACATCAGAAAGTGTGTCAGAAGGACACCCAGACAAAATGTGTGATCAAATCTCAGATGCAATTCTAGATGAAGCTTTAAGACAAGATCCAATGAGCAGAGTTGCAATTGAATGCGGTGCAAAGAACGGCGGAGTAATGGTATTTGGTGAAATGACAACTAAAGGTTACATAGACATTACAGCAACTGTTAGAAAAACAATCAAAGAAATTGGCTATACAAAAGCAGAGTATGGAATTGAATATGAAACATGTTCAGTTTGGACACAAGTAACAGAACAATCTCCTGACATTGCACAAGGAGTATCAGAAGGTGAAGGTCTTCACAAAGAACAAGGTGCAGGTGACCAAGGAATGATGTTTGGTTTTGCATGTAATGAAACACCAGAATTAATGCCATTACCAATTGCATTAGCACATAAACTAGTAAAGAGATTAGCAGCAATAAGAAAATCCAAAGAACTAACATGGCTAAGACCTGACAGTAAATCACAAGTAAGTGTAGAATATGACAAAGACATGAAACCATTAAGAGTAGATGCAGTTGTTATATCAACACAACATGAAGGTTATGTTAAACATGAAGAAATTAAAACAGAGATAATTGAAAAAGTAATCAAACCTGTTTGTAAAGACTGGTTAGATGACAACACAAAGTTCCATGTAAACCCAACAGGAGCTTTTGTCAGAGGCGGTCCATATGCAGATGCAGGTTTAACAGGAAGAAAGATAATTGTTGACACATATGGTGGTCTAGGCAGACATGGTGGTGGAGCTTTCTCAGGCAAAGATCCAAGCAAAGTTGACAGAAGTGCAGCATATGCATCAAGATATATTGCAAAGAACTTAGTAGCAGCTGGTTTAGCAGACAGATGTGAAGTTCAGTTAGCTTATGCAATTGGTGTTGCAGAACCTGTTTCAGTTAATATCAACTGCTTTGGTACAAACAAGATACCAGAAGAAAAGATTTCAGACTTGGTAAGACGGTTCTTTCCTTTGAAACCAGCTGACATCTTGAAACAGTTAAAACTAAGAAGACCTATTTACTTAAAAACAGCAGCATACGGACACTTTGGTAGAGAAGATCCAGACTTTACATGGGAAAAGAAAGACAAAGTTGAGATTCTGAAGAAAGAAGCTGGTTTGGTTGAATAGTTTTTTTTTATATTTCTTAAAAATTAACAGCAACCCCTCCACCTTCAGGTATTGGAATTGGACAACCACAATAAATATGTCCTACAGAAATTCCTTGTTCACACAATTTACTAACTCTTGAACAGATTTGTTCTCTCCAGTCATCACTGTCAGGAATAATTTCAAGAATATTAACCAATCTATCTTGTTGACCAAACACAATCTGACCTAATTGATTTCTCTCATCATCACTCAATGCTTTTATCTCCTCTTCAGTCAGATTTCTATAGATTATATGCTGATCTTTATATTTATCTCTTATTGCTTGTTCTCTTTCTGTTAAAGGAATACCAGCTAAGTTATAATCAAAAACTCTAAATCTTACAATATCATCAATCATTTTGTATCACCTTGTTTGTTTTTTTATATTTTATCCTTTTTAAATATTTAGTTACTCTAGTACTATTTTCAAAATAATTATTGTAATATATAAATGTTTATATAATACAAGTCTTGAATTATTATATAAAAAATGACTTTAATATTGATTTTATTCCTAATATGTATACTTGGATTTATTTTATTAACTTCTTTTTATGAAGAACTTTTGTATTCAATAAGTGAAATCTGTGAAAGTCTTGGGAATTTTATTAAAAAAAATACAGGTTTTTTCACAGTTTTGTTTATATTTATTTTCTTTTTAGAACAATTATTCTTTTTATTAATAGTATTTTTATATTTTGAAGTTTCATTAAGATTAAGCACATTTATAAGTATCTTTGCATTAATTGTAATAACAACAGCAACATTACAAAAATTCATTTGGCAATATAAATATGAATTTCTTAGAGCAATGGTCTCTAAAATTACAAATGCTAATAGAATATTTTTAGCAGAAATGAAAGATTTAATTAATGAAAATCAAGTCTTGAGAAATCAAAGATTAAAAAAGTAATGGTAATTTTTCATTCTCTTTAATAAGTCTATCAATCTCTTTAATTGTTTCTTCTCTTTCCTTTTTTGTCTCTGTTTTAATTTTTTGTCCTGTCATATTATACTATTATGTATTTACTACTATTTATATTTATCTATTTGTATATATAATTTAATTATTTTC
>CAYWFN010000063.1:3580-5586 GCA_964457715.1 uncultured Methanosarcinales archaeon
GTGATTATCCCCACTCCCCTTTATCATTAACAAAATCAAACTTAGTTCTTACCAAACCTTCACCAACTTTATCAATCAAAGACCATCCATCAAAACCTTCCCAACCTACATAGTCAATTACTTCTTCATATTCATTCTTTAGATAAAGAACACCTTCAGAGTTTTTCAAAGCCAATTTACTACTTTCATACTTAAACTCCTCATTCGGTGGAACCAAACCATTCAACTTATAATTTGCTTTATGATCTTGTAACTTCATTCCACTGAGATCAACAGAAGAATTATCAACATTAAAAAGAATAACATATTCATTACCTTTATCTTTACCAACAGGATCATACATAACTTTTTTTATGACTAAACTAGTCGCATTTCTTATCTCCATGTCTTGGTTTGGTTCATAATTCCAAACATAATCAAATTCAGAAACATATTGTTCAGCAATATATTTATTATGTATAATTAAAACATTCTCATCATTATTAGTATCACCATTAGATGAAGGATTAAATGAACCAGTAATCACAATCTTTTCATCAACAATAAAGACTTTATGATGCATATTTGCTTTGTTTGAATCCCATTTAACATTCAGATTATATTTTTCTAATTTTTCAAATTCACACCAAGCATTGTTCTGTGTTCTTTCAAACACACCTTGAACATTAACACCTTCAAAGTGTTTTTTAACCAAAACATCCCCTGTATCATCATGTGTATGTGAAAATGTCATAAACTTAATACTTTCATTAGCAGAATCAAGAACACGGACAACATTATTCTTACATTGATCTTCAGGACAAAAATAATTTTCCATTGTACCAAAATTAGTTTCAATCACAGGATATAAAACTTTATCACCACCAGAAAATTCATAATGCCAAAGTTCTCTGAACTCATCTTCATAATTCTTTGCAAGTAATTCAGAGTCAATAATCACTAAGTTATTATTATTAACAAAATTACCTCTATGAGTTGGATTAAAACTTCCAGTTGATATAATCTTATTATCAATTATACAAAATTTATTATGAGTCAACTGACTAGTATCATCCCAACGTACATATTCTTTTTTATCTAAATAAGAATCAAAGTTTTCATCATCTATCACTAACCTAACATCAACTAAATAAGACATTTTGTCAAATGTTTGTTTCAAATCTTGTAAATCAAGATCAAAAAGACCACAATGAACACTTTCATTTGCAGATTCAATTAAGGTGATGAGTTGGTCTTTGCATCTGTCTCGCGGACAGAAGTAAACTTGTATGTATGATATTTCTTCTTTATTTTCACTTACTTCTTTCACAATATTAGAATCAATACTAGAACATCCTATTAACAATAAAAATAACACTATCACAAATATCTTTTTCATAAAAACAAAGAAAACACAGTTATATTTATATATTTATATGAATTAAAGTGATATATGAATCCAAATCTACAAAACACAAGATTGCTTGTAATAGATATTGTTAATGATTGTTGTAGTGAAAAATGTGAAAGAAAACAATGGGGAATCACATTTAAAAAGATACGTAAGATGGTTCCTAAATTAAAAGATTTTATTGCAAAATATAAGAAAATTGGTGGAAAAGTAATTTATATTAATAATGTAAAATGGATCAAAAAGAATCTTCCAGAAAATCTAAATGAACTTTATAAAAATCCTCAAACAACTTTTTATACAAAAGATAAAACTGGTTTTAGTGAACAATTTCATAAAGTAAAGCCAGATAAAGATGATACAATTATTACTAAAAACACTTATAGTGCATTTAGTAATCCAAAATTAGATAAATTATTACAAAAAAATAATATAAGATATCTAATAATAACAGGAATTGTTAGTGATGGTTGTGTTGATGCAACTCTTAAAGAAGGTTTTTCACATGGATATAATCTAATAATATTAAAAGATTTAACAGAAACATTTGATCCAGTAAATAGAAAACAAATTCAAAAACATTTAAAAGAATTCATCTGGCCAAAGATGTATGGAG
>CAYWFN010000064.1:0-5551 GCA_964457715.1 uncultured Methanosarcinales archaeon
GTTAATAACTATTATTTTATAGCATTGCTAAAATCTTATATTCTCTATTCTAAAATAATCATTAGAACATAAAGATTATAAAACAATTAACAGGCTATATAATTTGCAATATCGAAACAAATTCTTATAAAAAAACAAAGTGAGTTTAACATATAGGAAATGGTAAAAAGTAATAAAAAACCAATAAAAAATATATTCAGAAACAGAACATAAACCTTAACAAAAATAACTAAAAAACTAGTACAAAATATCCATACTTAAGTCTCACTTTTCTATATAAAAAATCAATAACTAAAACAGCTAATTCTCAAGAATTCTTCGAGAATAAGCTCTGTACTGTAGGAATCCTAATCAGAGATTCTCCTAAAAATAAGCATAAAAACCATATCTTTTATATCTAAAGCTAACTCTAAAATCTCTTCTTTTCTATATAAAATAGGAAAAATAAGCTTTATTTTAACCATAACAAAACCAAGTATGAAAATAAACCTAATGAACATATAACTAAACAAGAAGTGAGGATATAACATAGTAAATAGTGTATAAAATCAAAATTACATACTTATCTACATAATCATCTGTAAAAATGAAGTATAAGTGAGAAAAAGTGAGACTTAGAGTTAGGCACCATAAATTTAGTATACTTTTTAGTAAACTAATTGCCTATTTTGTCGTCGACAAACTGATTTTTAGTTAAACTCTATAAATAGGATCAAAAATTGCGTTTTTGAAAGTTTTTTTTATGTTTTTTAGTATACTAAATAAAGTAAAAAAATAAAATAATAAAAGAATCTACTCTCAAGAAAAATAAAATTTTAATAATAAAAAATAATTAATTACCAAAATAAAATTAAAAAAAATAAATCCCTCGTCGACAAATCAACCAAAATAATCCAATTGCTTCTTATCAACTTGTTTTTGTGCAGCTTGTGCTCCTTTTAACAAAGTTTTTAATTTAGTTTCAAATTCTTTTGCTTGTTTAACTAAAGGCTTTGTGTCAACTTTTAATCCTAGTACTTTATCTAAAGCTTCAATTACTTTAGCTGCAGCACGAGAATCAGGCAAATTTGAAGCAGTTTCTGCAAATATACATGACATAGGTAATTTTGTTCTTTTTAATAACAAAGCACCTGTTACACCGACTATAATTCCTTCTTTTAATAGTTTCATTCCATGCTTATCCATCTGTTTCTTAAGCTTAGGATCAGTTGAATAATAATAAAGATTTGATGTTTTTAGACCTGGAGCTCCAATCCCTTCTAAACTAATTACCATTTTTGCATTCAACATCTTAGCTATTTGTGTAATAGCATCTGCAATCTTCCATTCCATTCTTTTTGCAGCAGTTATTCCATGTATTAATATTAGGTTGTATTTTTTATTATAATGTATACCTAATGGTTCTATTACTTTGCTCTGATGTATTGTAGCAATTGGTGGTAAGTCTTCAAACCAAATATTACCTATGAACTCTGTATCTAAATGATCTATTAAGAATTCAGTTGCAATTGTACCAACCAATCCAAATCCTGGAAATCCTTCTATAATTGTAACTCCTTTTGGTTTTTTATCAAGTTTAATCATCATATATCTTCACCTCTGTTTGTTATAATTAATTAAAATAGAGAAATAGTATATAAAATCTTCTGTAATTAATAAAATTTAAATACAACTTAGTCTAAAACATTATCATGATCGACCATTACTCATTCGGAACATTCATAATCCACAGACACACATTTAATTCTAATGTTAAGTTGATAGATGATGTTGCAAAACCATGCAGACACTTTGATGGTCATATAATTAAGAAATCAGATTTCACAGACTTGATCAAAGCAAAGCCTGAAATCATTATCATTGGCACTGGTCAATCAGGTGTTGTTAATGTTCCTAAAGATATAATTGATTTGGTAGAAGGTAATGGTATTAAGTTAATTATAAAAAAAACAGCAGAAGCATGTCTAGAATACAATAAATTAATCAAAAGAAAAAAGAATGTTGTTGCGTTGCTGCATAATACTTGTTAAGAAATTAATAATTCTGCCACAACCAAGGTTTACCTTTTCTTGCTTCCATAAACATATCAAAATAATCCCCCATATCTTTCCTTGCATCATAACAAGGAAATTTATCAACTCTAAAATCTAAATCTTTTAATCTTCCTGCAAAAAGTTCAGTTAAATCCTCATCAACCAAAACTTCTAATCCTTTTTCATAAGCTCTTTTTGCCAATTTTCCAACACAATCCCATAGATGAAAGCCAGCAATTCTAATTATTGAACAACCATTCAGCTGATAAAGAATAAAATCATTATCAGGATATGCTTTTTTAGTAGTGTGTGTCTTAAAATCCAAACCAACTTCAATGACTCTATCCTTTTTTTGTAACCTAATAACATCAGAAACAGAACTTCCATCAAAAACAGCAAAGTTTATTTCAAAACCATTTTGTCTGTATCTTTTATCAATACATTCGTTTAATTTATCTGCATAAGTTTTTCTGAATTCTTTACTGCATCTATAAAGATTCATACCTTTTTTAACTTCAAAATCAATAATTTCAGGAATTGGATACAAAAATATAAATGTTCTAACCATAATAAACATAGAATAAAAATATAATTAATAAATATTTATGTTGTTAAAACTACTCTTCTTTACCCTTAATCTCTTGCAACATATCCCTAACCTTTTCCAAACCAGCAGGATTAGCTTGATCACCAAGAGCATAATAAGTTTTCTCCACAACAGTGCCCCATGAAAACTCACCTTTTTCTTTGACAATCTTACTAACTTTTATCTCACCTAGACTAACACCTTTCTTTAGATGATAATAAATACTTCTCATTGTCACATTAGGAAATATTTGTTTATATGTTTTGTAAATATCATAAGCATAACCTTCTTCTAAAAAATATAATATTTCAATAATATTTTTCCTGATTTGAGAACCAATTGGTCTACCACGCTCTGCCATATTTTATCTAAAAGTAAAACTTATATTTATATGTTACTATATTGAAAGTAAATCTTAACAAAAAGCTTTAAATAGAGATAATAAATTCATTAATATTAGTGCGTCAGTGGTCTAACGGCTATGACAGCGGCCTTCCATTTCAAAAGCAAGCTTTTGTAATTCTTCAAAAAGCAAGCTTTTAGAAGCAAGCCGCTTATCGGGGTTCGAAACTAATGCGAAAGTCCCCGCTGACGCATTTTAATATTCTAAGAATTATTCTAACACAGCCTTTATCCTACGAACACCAGCTGCAATACTTTCTTCTTTAATAATCTTAAACTTACCTAACTCAGAAGTATTATCTACATGAGGTCCCATACAAATCTCAGTTGAAAAACCAACAATATGATAAACAAAAACCTTTTGTCCATATACATGTTCAAACTCTGCTTGTGCACCTCTTTTCTTAGCTTCTTCAACAGTCATCTCTTCTTTAACAACATCTAAGCCTTGTTTAATCTTAGAATTAACAAGTTCTTCAACTTTTTCTAATTCTTCTTTAGTTAATTTCCTATCAAAATTAAAATCAAAACGTAAACGTTCAGGTGTAATATTAGATCCTTTTTGTACAATATCCTTCTTACCTAAAACAGAACGCAATGCTTCATTTAACAAATGTGTAGCAGTATGCAATTTTTTTGTTTCTTCAGAAGAATCAGCTAATCCACCTTTGAATCTTTTCTCAGCACCAACCCTTGATAAATCCTGATGTTTTTTAAATTCAGAATGAAATCCTTTTACATCAATTGGAACTTTTTTCTCAGAAGCTAATTCTTTTATCATCTCAATTGGAAAACCAAAACTTTGAAATAATAAAAAAGCTTCTGCACCAGTTATCTGATTATCTTTGTTAACCATCTTTTCAAATTCTCTTAAACCTTTTTCAAGTGCAACCTGAAACTTATCTTCTTCTTTTTTTAATTCAGAAAATATAAAGTCCTTTTTCTTTAACAAACAAGGATACCTCTCTTGGTACATCTTAATAATAATCTTAGCAATCTCAACTGTTGCATCTATCTTAAATAAATCAACACCTAATGATCTTAATGATCTTATAACACGGCGTATAAATCTTCTTAAGATATATCCTTGATCAAGTTTACTAGGCACAGTACCTTCTGAAAGAATAAATACACTTGCCCTCATATGATCAGTAATAATTCTTACATATTTGTTTTCATGACCAACATCTTCAGGAGTTATTTCATTTATTTTCTTAATAATAGGTAAGAATAATTCAGTTTCATATACTGTTTTCTTACCTTGTAACATTGCAATTGTTCTTTCAACACCCATCCCAGTGTCAACATTTTTCTTTGGAAGTGGAACAAACTTGTTATCTTTAGTTTTATTATATTCCATAAAAACATCATTCCATATCTCAAAATATTTACCACATCCACACCCTGGCTTACAATCAAAACCACAAGAATCTATTCCAGTATCAATAAACATTTCAGTACATGGTCCGCATGGACCAGTTTCACCAGGAGGACCCCACCAATTATCTTCTCCTTCTAAAGCACCACCTTCTAAAAAAA
The DNA here is from genome assembly GCA_964457715.1 of uncultured Methanosarcinales archaeon. Classification (GTDB taxonomy): domain Archaea; phylum Nanobdellota; class Nanobdellia; order Woesearchaeales; family CAXGTL01; genus CAXGTL01. Next base: position 4,561 of record CAYWFN010000064.1, read on the forward strand.
CAATTCTTTCATCAGGAATTCCTAATGATCTCCATATTTTTGCTGCTTCATCATCTTTTGGAACTTCTGGAACCCTTTTATCTCCTCCGAAACATGTAACATGTAATTTAGAAACATCAAAACCAAGAACTTTAGTCAAAAATTCAAAGCTCCAAGAGATAGCTTCTTTTTTCCAATAATCACCAAATGACCAATTACCTAACATCTCAAAAAAAGTTAAGTGCGAAGGATCACCAACAGCATCAATATCACCAGTCCTAATACATTTCTGAACATTAACAACTCTTTTACCTCTAGGATGGGGCTGTCCTAATAAGAAAGGCATTAATGGATGCATGCCAGCAGTTGTAAACAACACAGTAGGATCATTCTCAGGAATCAATGGAGCACCTTTTATCTCAAAATGAAACTTAGACTTAAAAAATTCAATATATTTATCTATTAGCTCTTTTGCTTGCATTAAGGAAAATTAATCCAAATCTCTATTTAAATCTTTTCATACAAATCACTAACATTTATAAACAATAAATATATAATCCCTAATATGAAAGATACTATCATGGTACTATGTGCACACTCAGATGACCAAATATTCGGCCCTGGCGCAACATTAGTAAAATATGCTCAACAAGGTAAAAATATAATTACAATCATATTTTCTTATGGTGAATTATCAATGCCACATTTTAAAAAAGAGATTGCTATTATAACAAGAGTTGATGAAGCAAAAAAAGCAGATAAAATAATCAAAGGACATGGAGTTTTTTTCTTAGGATTAACTGAAGCAAATTTCTCAAAACAATTAAAAGAAAAACAAGTTTCACAAAAAATAATAAATTTAATACATAAACACAAACCAAATAAAATATTCACACATAGTTATGATGATCCACATCCAAATCATAGAGAAGTGTATAAATTAGTTATGCAAACTTTACATCAAATCAATTATAAAGGAGAAGTTTATGCTTTTGATGTATGGAATCCATTT
>CAYWFN010000065.1:0-5494 GCA_964457715.1 uncultured Methanosarcinales archaeon
TGTACAATCTTATTGGAGGGATTTTATCACTGATTATCACTTTATTTTCAAGAGTTTCATCTGAAGAATTTGAATAATCTTTTATTTTATTTATCATGCTATAAAAAATCTCGCATAAATCTCCATAATAAACCTCTCTATTTTTAGCATCTAAGGGTTTTTTTGTGATTTTTTTCATAGCATATATTTTATTCAACTGTGTAAATGGAGTTACACTTAGTCTATTGATGGCATGTAATTGTTCTTTGTTAATATCTAGATTCACCCAACTTTCACCTCTATTCCTTTTACCAATGGCCTTCCTTCTTGTGTTGAGTCACAGCAGTTGAATGCATCTTTATCACCACCAGCATACCATGCTTCTGCATAGTATTTGCCACCGAAATCTGCCAGAGATTCAATTACACCATCTTGAGAATCACAGAGTGTTATGGAATATCTTGGTATTTTCTTTTTCTTATCACTATGTATGAGTTTAGGATTAATGTAATCTACTGCATCGTCATTATTATCATAGCCATACTTCTTGATAAACTTGTTTTCACATAACCACCTAATGAATTTTTTAGCTCTTGGATTTTTTGCTCTAGTATTAAACACAACCCTTTTAACACCAGCTTCTTTAGCAGCTTTACAAATCCCATCATAAAATGTTTGTTTCCACAAATTTTGATCATCAATCAAACTGACTGAAATCCCAGTCTCAACACCATCAATCATCCATACTGTTTGGTCTTTTTTCCTTTTTGCATCATTATCTTGACATTTAAGAACATAAGCAACACCTATGTTTTCTTGAAAAACACCATTAAAATATGATTTTAGGTATAACTTTCCAACATTTGGACATATTTCTCCTAGTAAAGAGGCTTCAGGATATATGCCACCATGACCTTCAATACACGATCCAGTAGTGTATGAATCAATAATTAAATTCGCTAAAGGATTTTTATCCTGGTAGGAAACAGCAATTTTGTTAAATTCTCCAAAAAATACATTTTCAGTCTGACCAAACGAACTAACCATCCAATGATTTTTAGACAAACAAATGTGTTGTGAATCTTGGATTAGTATTATATCTATTATATAATTATATAACGTACTTAATATTTTGTTTTTTTTATTTCTACACAGTATCCTCAGGTCTTCAATAAGATTTTCAGTCAATAAATAATTAAAATGAGCAGGCAGCACATTTTTACTCATTTGACTCATTTTATCTTTAGTTTTTCTTAAACAAGTTTCATATGCTTCAACAATTGCTTTATTGATCTCAATACTGACATCATTATGCTCAAAAAAGAGACCACCAATGCCTGATTTTATTTCTCCTTTATTTGTTTCTATAAAATTAATCAAATGTGAAATCTCATTTTTAGGATTACGTTTAATTAGATCCAATTGATATTTGGAGGATATATTCTCTTGTGATAATAAAGCAGAATCTTTGTCATTAAACGGGGTTTGAGTTTCATCTTCTTTATTTGAGATAAAATATAAAGCCTTTTTATTTCTTTTAAACTCTATAATATTATAGAATAATGATCCTAGAGATAAAAAACAATAATTAGTGATGATTGGGTTAATATTGGATCCAAGGTATTTATACATCAATTGAACCTTAACATCTCTCAGTCCTCTCCAAACATCTTTCTCTACTAAATCATCCATCCATTTAGATGAACAGTAATAAAAAATTAAGCCCCAATCATTTAAATCCCATTGTTCAGCCAAATATTTTGTTACAAATATTGAAAAATGTAAAACATAGTCATTTTTTTGACACTTATAGAGGTTATCATAAAACCTTCTAAATGATTTTAAATTCAATATTTGGATGATTTTTTCAATTCTTTCATTAGAATTATTAGAAGCCATGTTCTTAATCTGTTCAAGAAGTATTTCTAATGCAGAAGACTTATCTTTTAGATATTTTGTAAAAGAATCAAAACCCTTTAAATCAATTTCTGGAGTACATTTTATTAAAGTTTCTCTAGTAGCATTGATCCTCTCCTCCAAACTCCCATCATCACTCACTTCACCCTCACCTCTATGCCTTTAACCTTTCTGTCTAAGTATTCAGAATCGCAGCAGTTAAACTTTCCGCACTCTTTTTTACTTTTATCAGCATCATACCATGCTTCTGCATAATACTTCTTACCAAATTGAGCCAAAGACTCAATCACTCCTTTTTTTGAGCCACAAAGTGTAAGAGAATATCTTGGAATCTTTTTTTTCTTATCACTATGTACAAGCTTAGGATTAATATAATTTACAACTTTTTCTTTTCCACTAACATATCTATATTTTTGTATTGATTTATTTTTGCATAACCACCTTACAAAGTTCTTTGCTCTATCATTTTTCACTCGAGCATTAAATATTATTCGTGAAACACCTGCTTCTTCAGCAGCTTTATAGATTCCATCATACAAAGTTTGTTTCCATTTATTTTGGTTTTTGATAAGATTGACTGCAATGCCTGTTTCAACACCATCTATCATCCATACTACTTCATTAGCGTCATTATCACAACATTTTAGAACATAAGCAACACCAATATTATCTTGAAAATTATCATTAAAATAAGATTTTAAGTACAGTTTCCCAACACTCGAACACATCTCACCTAATAATGCAGCTTCAAAAAACAAACCATCAGGACCTTCTGTACAAGAACCAGTTGTCAGACTCTTTCCAATAATATTTTCTATATAATTCTCACTTTGGTATACTACTGATATCTGATTAAATATTTTGATGCCTGCTAATGATGCTTTGATCTCCATCAAATAATCATACAATCCTTCATACAAAGCTCTTTCAGACCTTTTTTTACAAAAAGAGATTAAATTATCTAGAAATTCTATTGGTTTTCTTGTTTCTTTTTTAACTTTATATTTTTCATTATATCTTTTCCAAGGAATAAAATTATTATTCACTTCAACTGACTTTTCTTTTTCAAAAACCTCTTCTGTGACATACCCATAATAATTCCCTTCCCCATCTTCAATCCATTCTCTCATCATATCAAGACAATCTTTGATAAATGGGTAAGGTAATGTTATCAAACCTGTTCCAGTCTCTAGATCATAATTACAAAGTTGTTTTTCAATATTTCCTATATTTTGTCTTAAATTTTGAAATATGTTTTCTATTTTTTTATTAGCTTGCCTTTTTTCCATTCCTGCTTTTAACACCATCATTTGTTCTTGTGAAAATTGCCAAGGCATTGGTCCTTTTTCATCAAACCTTTGATCTTCTTCAAAAAGAGGATGAGAAGCCTTTTCAATAATAACACCTTGTGATCTTTCATCATCAAATCTCTTTTTAATCCACTCTTCAAGAAAGTCATCTTTATCATTAAAAATTCCTAATTCTACTCTTTTTGATACAAGCTCTTTATCATGTCTGGCAAAAGGGTCTGGTTGCGCTCTATCTCTTTTTAATAGTTTATATAATAATTCATTAAAATCCTCTCTTTTACATAGTTCTTTAATGCGGGCGTAACCTTTGTAAAGAAAGAATTCTTTTTTTTCTTTTACTAATTTCATAATAAAATCAGATTCATAAAACCTAAAATAAGTTTCATCATGTTTCGAAAATTGAAAGTCATTGACATCATCAATAATCTTAAATAATACTTGTTTTTCATCTTTGAACCTTTCCATTATTGAACCAAATCTTTCCTTTAAAAATAAATCTATGTAATTACTCTGAAAATCCTTTCCTAAGTATGGCTCCTTTTCGTATTTGTGAGAAAATCCATTAGACAATATTTGCGTTAAGATTTCATTATCATATTTATCTAATAAATTTTCTAACTTACTGATATAAAAATCAGTATTTGTATGATTAGAAAGGATTGACATTTTTGATAATGTTTTTTTTATCCAATATCCAACAACATCTTCAAGAATATTCATATCAAGATTAGATATCTTTGTACTTAGTCTTACAATTTCTGGTGATGATAAATCATGTGCCAAAATTGTTAGTTTTTGTTTGTTTGCTATTGTCTGGAAAGCATCTAGTCCTAACATCTTTCTTTGAATTTGATTTATAATAATGCCTAGTGTTTCTTCATCATCCTTGTATGCTTTTTTTAGTTTTTTGATCTTTTTTTTGCTAAGTTTGAGAGATGTGTCTAACCCTAATGTTCTTTTAATTCCATGTATATAATTATAAGCTGGTAATTGGATACAAAAGTTATAAAACAATCCTGCTGCAAATAAAATGTCTTTCAGGTTTTTCTTAAGACTCACCCAACCCTCACCTCTATGCCTTTCACCAATGGTCTTCCTTCGTACTCAGAGTCACAGCAATTGAATGCATTGTCATCAGAATCAGCATACCAAGCTTCTGCATAATACTTGCCTCCGAATTCAGCCAAAGACTCAATAATTCCATTAGATGAATCGCAAAGTGTTAGTGAATATTCAAACTGTTTTTGTCCATCTTCGGTGTAAAGCTCTTTTCTTGTTTTCAACCACCTAACATATTCCTTAGCTCTTCTATTCTTAAGATGTGTATTAAATATGATTCTCGAAATGCCAGCATCTTTAGCAGCATTGCATATCCCATAAAGGAAAGTCTCTTCCCATAAATCTTGATCTTTGACCAAACTCATAGCAATACCTGTTTCAACACCTTCGATTAGCCACACTTCATCACCAACAATATTATCTTTACACTTCAGAACATAAGCCACACCAACATTTTGTTGAAAATCATTTAATTCAGATGCTTTAGAAGACATTATTAGTTTACCAACATTTGGACATATTTCTCCCAATAATGCTGCTTCTTTATACAACCCTGTTGGACCTTCTATACAAGACCCTGTGTGTCCATTATCTCCCATTATGTTTTTCAAAGGATTGGTGCTTATAGATTCAATCCTTATCTCATCAAAATATGTAGACAATGGTCCAGATTCTAATGCAGACATATCAGTTGCAAAATGATACAAAGATTCTAAATAAACAACATCTCTTTTTCTTTCACAAAATTTGATGATTTCTTTTATTCTCTTATGTGGCATTTGTTTTGATATTTCCTCTAACTTATTTACGATTGTTTCACTTAAGGTAATAATATAATCATTTAAATTTACAACAACTGGTTTCTTTGTTTCAATAATTTTTTCTTTGTTTTCTTTTGCTAATTCAAACAATTTGTCAATGTTTCTTTTGATAAATAGGTCTATGTTTTTAAAATCTTCATCATCCAGAAACTTTGTTTTATACTTTTTCATTTGTTGTATTACAAAATCTGAGTTTTGCACTTTTTGTGAATTATAGCAATAATTCAATTTTTTTAATGGTGATTGTACTTGAAAATCCTTTTGAAGAATAAAGTCCAATGTTCTGAATAGGTTTTTCTTATACTCACTTCTTAAAAGAGAGATTTCATGAGGATGAGTTACAAACAATGCAATGTTTGTAAAGAATCTGCTCATATCCATACAACAATGAATAAGATATCTTTCATT
>CAYWFN010000066.1:0-5474 GCA_964457715.1 uncultured Methanosarcinales archaeon
TAAATCGTAGATCGATACTTTCCGTTTTCTTGGCTGAGGCGTTCTTGGGATTAAGGACAATGGACCCTGGTCTTTTGTTTCAATGCCTGTTGTATCCTCATATAAATCCTCAATCTCATCTTCATCTGCCCCTTCTATTAGTTTATCAAATTCCAATATATCTTCCCCCACTAATTTATTGGATTTTATTTTAAGAAGGATTGCTGATGCTAATAGAACTTTACCTGAAATCTTAAAGTCCATCTCTTTTAGTGTTTTAATCATCTCTATGTATTTATGCGTTAGCAGGGAAATATCGACATCCCATGGGTCTATCTGCTCTGTCTTGATTAGCTCAGAGATAACAGTCTGCCATGTGATTTCCTCTTTGTCAAACAGTATTTCAAAGATTTTGTCTTGCATAGAATTGATTTTGATAGCCAGATATATAAAATTTCCTATCAAAGAAGATTTGTTTCCATAATATTTATAAACGAAATAAAAAATCTTTATCATTACGGGCCTGTAGTCTAGTGGTTATGACGTTGCCCTTACAAGGCGAAGGTCACCAGTTCAAAAGCTGTTTAAATTCGCAGAGCGAATTTGTGGCGAGAAACTCTGGTCAGGCCCATTTTTTTCTTTAGATTCACTAAAACTAAACGCAATTTTTATATATTCCCCTAATAACAATATTAGAAAAAATGATATCAGATGCGCTCTACAGAGGACTCAGTAAGAGTTTAGCAGATTTTCTAAATAACACAGTTTACAACCCAAAAGTCAATCCACAACTAGGAGGTGATTTAGCTTATATCTGGGATTATCTAAATGATGCAAAGAATATCTTAACTCTAGTGGAAGAGTTAGCTGATGAAGAAGAAAGCTATAAAGATACTGCCTATTATAATCGATTTGTCAAATTATTGGGCCGCATGAAAAGAAATAAACGTCCTCGCAAGAAGTGGCTAAATGTGATTGAGCAAGGTGCAAGTAATCTTATTTTTGGTTTATATGAAAAGGCAACGGGAAATAGAATCCATGCAGAAGTCGTTCTTTCATCTGGGCAAAGACAAAGGATAACAAAGCCTTTTTTTTATATTGGTGGGGAAAGTGATAATGACATTCGCATTGTAATAGATAATACTGTATCACGTAGGCATATGAGGATAACTTTTCATGAAGGTCGTTTTCATGTACATGACCTAAAAAGCAAAAATGGAACTTGGGTAAATGGCGAAGAAGTGTCTGAAAGGGAGTTAGAGGATGGAGATAAAATAAAAATAGGAGATACACAAATTATATTTGCTATGGGTCCTGTACAAGAAAAAATTGATGAGCTAGTTGAAGCTAATCTAAGGTTAATGACAAGTAATGAAATGGGAGGTATGCCTGAACTTATCATTAAGGAGAGTAGAGGCGGGAATGCTGGTACGTGGGAAGTAAATAAAAAGAAATTACCTTGCACAGGTGCTAATTTTTACTATGACCGCAATACTGGAGCTATCCAATATTTTGAAAATTTTCAACTTGTTCCAACTGAGATAAGAGAGAGATTTAGTCATGGAATTTTTAGACTTGCCATAGACTTCCCTGGATCTGGTAAATATAGGATAGTTCAGATTCATATAGAAGAGATGACCCCCTTAGCAAAAGAGGTCATTGGTATGAGTGCAATATTTTTCAACAAGAGGCATGGTTTTGGAGGATAATTGGTGTCATAATAACTTATTTTTTAGTAATGTTTATAAAATCCTGCATTTTTTCTTTAATATATGCGAGAGTAGTATAGTGGCTAGTATACGACGTTGCCAACGTTGCGACCCGGGTTCAAATCCCGGCTCTCGCATTCATAATGTTTATATAGAAAATAAAAAGACTAATGCTTATGGGCCCGTAGCTTAGTCTGGTTGGAGCACCGGTCTTATATGGCAGTGTTCCATACAATGGCTCCTTAGAGAGCCGGTGGTCGTGAGTTCAAATCTCATCGGGCCCATTTCATCATTCCTGACTCAGAATATTCAATCGTTCTTTATAATTTAATTCACTCAACTTTAGACAGTGACCAAATTTTAGCCAGAATTTAAATTTTGATGTCTTATCTGGATGGCTTGTGCCAATATATCTCATCCACTTAAACAAGTTTTTCTTCCCATGTAACTTTACAGAGTGACTATGAGGATTCGTTTTGACTGTAAATCCTCTTGATGATAGAATTGCATATAATTGACTGAGCATTTTACTACTATAACTTGTAATCTCAATAATGGGGTAACTTCTAATTTTGGAATTGTTTTTTGTAAAATAAAGACTGCCATCGGTATCGAATAAGCCTCTTAAAACATACTTCAATTTAGTGAAGTCATTTATAATGTTGAGGCATATTCCAATATTCCCTTTTTTTCCTATTGGAAAATCATATGATTTGTTTAACAATAAAGCTAGATCTTTATCATAGAAATGAATAAAAATTCCATTGAATTGTTTTCTAAAGTGAGATTTTGTTTTTCTTCCAGTAATCTTGAAGATAAGATTGATAATATGATAATAATAATCAATATCAGTTAATGAATTTCCATCGATTCTGATTTCATACCGCAATCTAGAGTCATTGATATATCTGGAGATACAGCCATCTCCCGTCAATATGCCTATGAATTCGGCCAACTCTTCTGTCAGTTCTGTGGGTATTTTGATATTTTTCACTAAGTCCTTTTTACTAAATTTCATTTGAGATAAATCAAATTCCATTTTAAATCACCAGCTACTCTGGTGTTGATACTATGCAAATGATTTTATGTTTAAATAGCTCACGTGCATACTAATTCTGTGTCCAGTGGTTTTTACCGTCTGAAACACTCAAATTTGGAGGTTACAGCCTTTCTCCACCACAGGACATTTAGGTTGTCCAGTGAACAAAAAATCATAATTTAATAGTTGAGACTTTATTCTGGTGATTTAAGGAATTCTGATTATTCAGAAATTTGAAAAAGTCTTAAGTCAGAATTATATCCGATACATTTAAAAATATCTTATTATTATTCTCTTGCATCGCCCCTGTGGTGTAGTCCGGCCAATCATCCCGCCTTTTCGAGGCGGGGACCTGGGTTCGAAACAACTGGTTGAAAGACTGGTTACGAAAGTCCCGGCGGGGGCATTTTTTATCTCTTCTTAGTGGTTACAAAAACGAAAGATTTATATATGGGTAATGCTTTGTATAGGATAAAATGAATGATCCAGAACACCCTGAACAATGGATAACATATGAAGATATGTTGGCTGTTAGAGAACATATAGGTTCATCACCATTAACGGAATTTCAGCAGTTAGTTGATGCACTTTCTTCTCACAATAAACCAAAACAACTAGGAGATTCTTTAAAGGGATTCATACCTGGCATTCTAGAAGAAGGGGGTTGGGATGAATATGAGTTAGAAAGTGCTATACGTAACAAGGTTGGATTAAGTATTGAACAAAAGCTTGATAGAGGATTTTTGGAAAACAGCGTTAGTTATGGGGAAGCTGTAGCTCGTCCTTTTAATGATTATATGGATGTTATCAAAAGATGGGGAGCTGACTTAATGGGGTTAGCAGAAAGTGAAATATTTTCAGAAAATCCAAATGTCCCCAAAGCAAATGAATACTTAGCTGGAATTGGTGTGATAACATGGATGGCTGAATCCCATTTTAAAGGTATAGAAAACAGGGTTTTACCTTACTTTGATAGCGCTGTGGATTTGGAGGCTGAAAGGAAAAGACATTATCGTGCTGGTATGAGTCAGGAAGAGGTAACTGCACTGACCAAGCAGCAGATAGATGAGCAAAGGAATACTGTTACCCGTTTATTTGGATTGATGAAAGGCAGACTTGAAGAAATAAAGCAAGACAGAGATAGTCTGGCAGAGTTTACCTCATATAGACGCATTGCCGTAGAGCTAGGTTTCGCATGTAATATTTTTAGACATCTGGAAGAGTATGAGGAAGCTGGAAGGATAGCAGCAGATTTACAAGCCCATTTAGCAAAGGGAGAACCAGTGTATACACCCAAGTATATATTGGAAACATCACACAATCAACCTGGAAGTTAATCATTTCTTCATATAGAACTTTCTTTTCTTATCGTCAAACCTTTCAATAGAATACCTTAGCATTGTTCTTGGCATTTTTTTGTAATGATTTTTTAGGAATTTCTCTTCTATGTTCTGGTCTCTTTTTCCTAACTCTCTAAGCATCCAGCCAACTGCTTTATGTATAAGATCATGCTTGTCATTCAATAGGATTTCAGAGATTTTCAAAGTATCTTCAAATTTATTGATTCGGATAAAAGCAAATGTCGCTAAGATTGAAATTCTTTTCTCCCAGAGATCTTTTGATCTAGAGAATTTATAGATGATGGTTTTCTTTTTTGGATTATTCACCAAGAAATCTCCAAGTATTCTTGGCGCAGACAGATCAATTAAATCCCAGTTATTTATGTAGCGAGTATTTTTTAGATAAAAATCAATAAATTTTTCTTTATTTTCTGATTTTTCATATTGATTCTGCAGGATAAATAGTGCTATAAGCCTTTCTTCATGAATCTTGCTTGATATAAGCTTTTGCAGTTCATTTAATGATAAATCTTTGTATTTTTTTGCTATCTTGCGTGATTCAGGAACCATCAAACCAACAAAGATGTCTCCTTCTCCGTATTCGCCTTTACCGGTCTTGAAGAACCCCATCAATAACTTTGCTTTTTCAGGATTAGCTTGATTTCTAACTTCTTTTTTTAGTTGATTTAGCATAAGAAAAGATATTTTTTAATATATTTAAATTCTTCTCCCAAAAACTTTAAATAGTCCTTGGTTTTCTTTTATCGCTATGAAAAGAAGCTCACGCAGATGGAAGAAGCCAGGCCAGATGAGATGGAAATGGCAGAGAAAACGGATGAAGAAGGAAAAGAGAAGAAGAAGTAAGGTTTAAAGCGTAAAGTTTTAGAAATAGGGTTTCTAAACATTTACGTTTTCGCTTTGCTCAAAGCGTAAAGTTTAAATACCACCTAAATTATCTAAATTCTCTCGCCACCGCTTCTATATCTTTAGATATTAAATTCTAAACAACAGGAAGTCTAGATGTTTACGTTTACATGAGTACTTAATGTAATCTATTAAGTATGATGTAGTTTGATAAAACTCTCGTCAATCAAGAGTTTTTTTGCGACCAATATTAATTCCCGTTGATCCTGCGGGAGGTCACTGCTATTTGGGTTCGATTAAGCCATGTAAGTCTTCTAGCAATAGAGGCGAAATGCTCAGTAACACGTCGATAATCTGCCCTTAGGTCTGGGATACCCTCGGAAAACTGAGGTTAACACCGGATAAAAGAAAGATTCTGGAATGAACTTTCTTTCAAAAGTAATGCCTAAGGATGAGGTGGTGGTTGATTAGGTTGTTGGTGGTGTAAAGATGATGCAAGCCATATTGGCTTCATCAATTAAAAGACCACCAAGCCAAAGATCA
>CAYWFN010000067.1:0-5447 GCA_964457715.1 uncultured Methanosarcinales archaeon
AAGTCAAATCTCTTACAATATCTAAATTCCACTTATAATGAACTAAATCTATTAATGCAACAGCACCAAAATAACAAAAAATTAAGTTTAAAAATATTGCAGAATACTGGCCTAAATAAATAAAACTTAAAAACAAAAATAAAATAGTAATATACAATGGAATTAGCTTTTTCTTATTATCCCATGTAAAAATCAAGCCCAAAATAGCTAACAACAAACCAAAAACACTAAAACCAAGATGTGCGCCAAAATCAGTTATAAATTTAAGAATAAACATATTATTCTGAAACAAATCTAAATTCTTAGAAGGAAAATAGAAAAGTGCAACAAGTATAACAAAAATAGTAAGGATTATCCTTTTATTACTTACTTTTCCAAAAATGATTGAATATCCAAATAATAAGATTATAGTTAAAATTGATTCAAATAAACCAGAAAAAGGAATAACAAAAAAAGGAATAACAGATAGTTTTGAAAAATTATATTTAATAAAAATATAAAATGATAATAAAATCATTAACAAACTAAAAATATATTGATTTGATACAGTTGAAATATAAATAAAAATAGGAGACAAGATAATTAAAATACATGCAACAAAATTAGAAATAAGGTCTAAATTTAACAATTTTAATACTTTGTAGAATAAAATAATTGTAATCAAAGATAAAATTATTGGCAATAATTGAGATGTAAACTCAAGATTATTAAATAATTTATCACAAATAGAAATTAAAATCTGATAAGGATGATAATTAAGAAGATTTGAAAAACTATTACTTAATTCTTTTGCACGAATTGCATGTAAATAAGAACTATTACCTATCATGATCATATCATATTTAAAAAATCTAATAAGAAAAATTGTAAAGGAGGTTACTAATTGTAGTAATACTATTAACTTCAATGCATGATTTTCAATAATCCTTTTAATTTTATTATTCATCATCTTGTCCAGTATCACAATCTAAAAATTCATAAATTTTAATTTGATCTTTATCATAAATAAGTTTAAAACAAATATGATTATTTTTATAACTTAAATCCTCTATTTTATAATCTTTCTTTTCTTGTTTAGATAAGATAATATATTTAATATCATACTTGTTAATTAATCTAACTACTTCAATTAAAGATTTAGAATGATATAAATATTTGACATCTTTCATCTTTGTTTCTACATTATCCATAGAAATAAAATTATTATCAAAAACATTTCTTTTTTTTGCAACATAATTAATAGCATGACCATATTTTAAACTTGCTAAAACTACTTCACCTTCTTTTCCTTGAGTTTTTAACCATTCTAAGGCGTTAATTTCATTTTGTGAAGGAAGATTAGTAATTTTACCCTCAGAAAGATCTATTGTTGTGATCAAAGATGTAAAGATAAATAAAAATATAATAAAAGAAAATATAAAAAATCTAAACCTTGGTGCTTTAGTTTTCTTTATATACTCAGAAATATGAAGAAAGATTTTACTTGAAATAATCACAAGAATAATTCCTATATAAGAAAGTGCTAAAGTTGGTTCAACTAATTTTAATATAAGAAGTAAGAAAATTGAAACAACAAAACTAATTAATTTATAAGAATCAATGTCTCTTGTTTTTATAACATGTCTATGCACAGACCAAATACCAAATATCAAAGGGATTATTCCTATGTAATTAAAATAATTTAATATATTAGTAGTTGCAAATTTAAGATTCAAGATACTTTCTGGCAAGTTTTGCCAAATCACTGCAGGACCATGCATTAAAATTGCTTTTTTAAATATAAGAAATAATGTCCAAGCAATAAAAAATGTGGAAAATAATATAATCTCTGTTTCAGATTTTTTTATATTAAAACCTTCAATTTTTGTTAAAAATAAGTAAAATAATAAACCAACAACTAATAATAAAGAAGTGCCATGTACCAAAGGTAAAAGTATTATTATTATAAGAAATAAATTAACAAATCTTTCAGAATCATTGATCCTCATTAAACAATACAAAGAATATAATATAAGTAAAAGAGTAATTGGTTGAGCAGATAAAGTGTATAAAGAAGAACCAAACAATATTGGCACAAAAACTGATATAAAAGCGGTTAATAAGGAGATGTTCTTATTTTTTGTTAAATGGTTACTTATTAAATAAACAACAAATACAAACATAGAGATCAAAAGATTAGTCAAAAACTTTGCAACAAGAGTAAGTGGTAAAAATAAATTAAAAAAAGCTAGAAAATAATTATATAGAGGTGTGCTAATAATATCTCTTCCAGAATAACTTAGATCATCTTCAATCAATGGAAGATAATTTGATTTAATATTATCAACTTGTCTCAATTCAAAATAAGAATCATATTCTACATAATTACTTTGAAATGCATAAAATAATCTAAAACTAAATGCTAATAAAAATATAAATAGTAAAATGTATTTATGTTTGTTTTTTACAATATGATCCAAAAGCCCCATATATATATAAAATAACATTATGTGTTTATAAATGTTATTCTCTTTAATAGAAATTAATATATATCATTATTTAACTTACATAAATATTATGGATTATACAAAAATAATATCATCAGGAAGTATTGTAATAGATGATCTATTAGATGGTGGTTTTGATAAAAATAAGATTACTTGTGTATATGGTGAAGCAGCTGCTGGAAAAACAACATTAGCAATGTTATCTGCAATTGATCAAGCATCCCAAGGTAAAAAAATTCTATTTATTGATTCAGAAAATGGGTTTAGTGTTGAAAGATTAAAGCAACTAGGTTGCGAAAATCTAGAATTACTAAAAAATATATTTGTAATTAAAGTAAAATCATTTTATGATCAACTACAAAAGATAAAATCATTACAAAACAATTTTAATAAATTTAATTTGATTATAATTGATACAGTTGGTAATTTCTATAGAAGAGAGGTTGTTAAAGATATTTATGCAAACAAACAATTATACAAACAATTAGACATATTAAAAAAAATTTCTGAACAAAAGATTCCAATATTAATCACAAACCAAATATATACAGACCCTACAGATAAATCAATAAAGATAGTGGGTGGAAGGATAATAAAAGACAATGTTGATTGTCTGATTGAATTAGTTAAGTTGAGTTCTGGTAATCGTTGTAGTGTTCTAAGAAAACATCATGTAATTAAAGAAGAAAAAGAAAAAAAGTTTAAGATTGTTGAGAAGGGGTTTATACCTATCTAAGATTAGACTACTCTTCTGTAAACTCACTCAATGGAGGAAACTTATCTCCTTCTTTAAATAAACCTTTCCTCATCATATATTCCTTTGCAACTATATAAAATATCAAACCAAGTGATTTTTTACCTTTATTATTACAAGGAACAACTAAATCAATATTATTACATTGATTATTTGTATCACAAAGTCCAATCACAGGAATACTCATTCTAACTGCATCTTTTACAGCAATTCTATCTTGCCAAGGATCTGTAGAAAATATAATTCTTGGTTCAATAAATCCATTTAACAAAGGATTAGTTAAAATTCCAGGAGGATATCTTCCAGGATACTCCTTTGATCCTACTAATTCTGCAAACTTTTTAATAGGTTTCCAACCATTTTCTCTCCTAGATATGATCATTATCTCATCTGGTTCAAATTGTACCAAAAAATTGATTGCAATCTTAATTCTTTCATCTATTTTTTGAAGATTTAAAACAGATAATCCATCTGGTCTTGTTTTGTAAATAAATTTCTCCATATACTTTGTTTTAAACTTAGTTCCAATATGAACTCCAGTCTTAAGATATTGATCTGATGGTACTAAAAATTGTTTTTGTTGTGCTGCCATTCTTTTTTCCTCCAATTATGTGTATGGTGCCTGTAAGGCCTGTCATAAATGCAGAGCATTTATGATCATGATCAGAAATGTTCCATTTCTGACAAGTGAGTACCTAGATTAATGGTCACAATACAAGGGCTTTTCATACAACAATACAGTAAATGAAAAGTATGAACGAACCATGCACATATTATATTACAGTAGAATAAATATTCATACTGTATTTATTATCAGCCAATACAGTCAGTTTTTAGTCCACTTATGAAAGTGCTACCCTAAAAACAAGCTAATAATATATAGAATAGATGTCTTGTTTATAAATATAACCCTAAAACTCACTCAAACTTTTTTCCTTTTCTTTGAACTTGATTATAGAAGTAGCACCACCAAAACCTTGCTTTCTTTCAACTAAAACAAAACCTCCTTTTTCTAGTTTTTCAATGTGTCTTGTAAATGATTTATATGATAAACTACCACCTTTATCTACATAAAACTTATACAAATTACCTATTCTTAAACCAGAATGTTCTTTTACAATAGTTGAAATAAATTTAGAATTATCTTGAATATTAACTTTTTTTGGAACAGAAAAATCATCTAATTTCTTTATAGCAATCTTAACGTGATCAGCAGTTATTTTTCTTGAACTTTCGTTTTCAGCACACAAACCAGATTCTTTTAATAAAAACAAACCAGATCTTATATCTTGCATTAACCAAGTTTTTTCTGTAACCATATTAAATGCATCATCACTCCAAATACCACTAACAAACGCATATTTTAATCTATTTCTTAATATACCAACTGTTTCTTTTTCATCATAAGACCTAAACTCTAATAATTCAGGTGTTAATCTTGACCTAATTCTAATATCAAGATTGCTAATAAAAGATTTATAATTAGTTATTAACAAGATACATGATCTATAAATATTTTCCAAAATAAAATATAGAAAATCAAAATCTTCTAACCTATCTACTTCATCAAAACAAAATACTGTGCCAATTTTATTTAATTTTTCTTTAATAATCTTAAATAATTCATGAGTTTTTTTATTTTGTGTAAACTTATACCCAAGATTATTACAAATTTCACAAGCAATTTTATAAGAACTATTATTATTCCAACAATTAACATAGATTGGTATAACTTCATCTGTTTCTTCTTCTAATTCTTTTAAAACATGTTTTACTGCAACTGTCTTACCAATTCCTGGCAAACCATAAATAAATAAATTTCTAGAATTTCTTTTAAAAAACAAAGGCTTTATTGAACTAGCAATTAAATGTTGTTCTTTTTCTCTATAAGGTATCAGTTTTGGAATAAAATCATAATCTAATGCAACTGTATCTAAGAACAATGATTCACCATCTTTTAACATATTATCAAATAAACCCATTTTATATATAGAATAAATTATTTATTTATAATAATTATTGTACTCTACTGTACTCTTCTACCACAGAATGGACAGAACCTATAATTAATAGGCATATGCACTTTACAATCATAACAATATACTTGTTTATCTCTTGCTAAGTGTTGTTTATGTGGCTTAGACTTTTGTTTTTTATGTCTTGATTTTTCTTTAGCACTAACAATAAACCATTTTACTAATCCATAT
>CAYWFN010000068.1:0-5395 GCA_964457715.1 uncultured Methanosarcinales archaeon
AACAAAAATAACACCAACATAAAGAAACACAGAATAATTCAAACCTTTATCTGTAATAAAATAAGAAGTAACACTAACACCAATTCCTACAATTATAAACCACAATGGATGTAATGATGCCATTATTTATTTCCTCTTTTTTTTAATGCAAAGGCTTCCGAAGAAGCCAGTGCATATATCACCCGTCAGAAATTGAAAATTTCTGTGGGTGCCTGAAATCTTTCGATTTCAATCACCTTTTTTTTATGACTCGAGTCAATATGAACCAAATACTTCATTCAAATACTCATGAGGAATTGGTTTAAGTTCCCCACATTTAACTTTTTGTAATAAATAAAAACTTAATAAAATATGTTCAACTACTTTTTCAGGTTTTACATCATAAGGGAATTCTATACATGAGACCCCAGAGGCTTTTGCACATCTTGCTAAAGCTTCTTTGTATTTATCTTGAATAAAAGGTCTGTATCTTTTAGGTATAAAACTTATATCAACTTTATCAGATAAATCTTCACTCATTTTTTATCACCTATCACTTTCTTCCCACCCATATAAGGCCAAAGTGCTTTTGGAATCTTTATTGAACCATCTTTTTGTTGATTATTTTCAATAATACCAACTAAAGCTCTTGACGTCGCAATCACAGTATTATTCAATGTATGAGCAAAATATTTTTTACCTTTATTTTCAATCTTAATATTTAATCTACGAGCTTGAGCTTCTTCCATATTAGTAAGTGAAGTAATTTCAAAATATTTACCTTGTCTAGGAGACCATGCTTCTAAATCACATGACTTTGCTTTAAGATCAGCAAGATCACCAGAACAACATTCCCAGATCCTAATAGGGATTTCCAATGCTTTAAACACATCAATTGAAAACTTTAGCATCTTATCATACCATTTATATGATTCAGAAGGTTCACAAATAATTATCATTTCTTGTTTATTAAACTGGTGAGTTCTATATATTCCTTTTTCATCTATACCATGTGATCCAATTTCTTTTCTAAAACACATTGAATAAGCTGTTTGTTTTATTGGTAAATCTTTTTTATTAACAGTTTTGTTAATAAATTGACCAATCAATGGATGTTCAGAAGTTGCTATCATAAACAAATCCTCACCTTCAATTTTATAAGCCATTTCTTCAATTTCTGCATGAGAATAAACCCCTGTTAAAATCTTTTCTCTAATCATCAAAGGTGGTTCAACATATACAAAACCTTGTTTAACCATATAATCTCTAGCAAAATTAATTAATGCCATATTTAATAATGCAATATCCCCTTTTAAAAAATAAAAACCTTTACCAGATGTTTCTGCTGAAACATCAAAATCAAGCATGCCTAATTCTTCACCTAATTCAACATGACTTTTAACTGGAAATGAGAATTTCTTTGGCTTACCAATTTTTTTTATTTCAACATTTTCTTTATCATTCTTACCAATTGGAACACTTTTATGTATAATATTAGGAATCTTAAACATAATTTCTTTAATCTTTTTTCTTAATTCTTTTTCTTTAAACTCAATCTTCTCCATCTCTAATGGAATCTGTTTTGCTTTCTTAACCAACTTTTTAAATTCTATATCATTTTTTTCTTTTTTTGCTTTATTTATTTTTTGAGAAATTAAATTTCTTTTATGTTTTAATTCATCTAATTCTTTTTTTAAAGAACGCCAATCTTCATCTAACTTCATAACCTTATCAACCAACTTCAATTTAGAATTTTGAAACTTTTTCTTAATATTATCTTTCACTAATTTAGGATTTTTTCTTATAATATTAATATCAATCATATGTCTACCACCACAATAAGTTATCACTCAACCTTATATATAAATCTTACTACTAAACTCTTAACTCTATATTGCCATCTCTTTTAACAGCATCTGATATAATCCTACCAGGTTCAGAATTTTTCTTAACTCTAATAATACCATTTTTACCAGACTTAACTGTTAAAACATAATCACCATCAACATAAACATCTATATCTTTATTAGAATATTTTTGATTAACTTTTAATACAAGATTTCTTTTAGCAAATCTAGGCTCAAAATCAATAACTTGTTTTTTATCCTTATTATCAGACCTAGTTTTCCTACCTAATTCTTGAACATCTATACTAATTCCTAAACTTTTTTCAATCTTTTCAATATTTTTTCCTTCTTTACCAATGATCCTTGCAACATCTCTTTTTGGTATAAAGATTTGGCACCTATTTTGACTAATTAATTCAACTTCTGCGTCATCAACATACATTAGAATATATTTTCTAATAGAATCTTCAACTAATCTAGTTACACCAGACTTTTGTTTAGTCATTTGAACAGGGATAACCATTGTATGCTCACCATAGGAATAAATCTCGAACTCCAATTTTCCTGTTTCAAAATCATTCACTTCTACAACTGGCCTAGCTAAATCAGCTTCAGTCATACCAGATGGCACTTTAACAGTCATTTTAAGGCTAAGAACTTTATTCACTGCACCATTTTTAATAAAAACTACAGTATCAACTACTTGTGGTATCACACCCATTTCAATTCTACCAATAAACCTTTGTATTGCATCAACAGGGTTAGTTGCATGCACTACTCCAACCATTCCAACACCTGCTAATCTCATGTCCGCAAACAATGCAAAATCTTTTGTATTCCTCATTTCATCAAATATTGTATAATCTGGTCTAGATAATAACAAAATATCATGAATCTCTTGAGGAGTTCCTCTTGTTATAGAATATTGAGTTATAGAATCTGATAACATTAGATCACGTGGTGCTTCAACAGTTTTAACAATCTTATCAGTAGATGCAAAATATTCAGCCAAACCTTGTGCAAAAGTTGATTTACCCATTCCAGGAGAACCAGCAATCAATATTCCCTCTGCTTGCACAGCAATCCTATCTTTTAATTTAGAACTTAGTTTATAATCTTTAAGATCTAATTTTTTTACTGGCCTAACTGCAGTAATTTCCCATGCATCTGAAAATGGAGGCTTAGTTATAACAATCCTATAATTAGAAAGTTGTACAATAGTTGACCCTTTTCTTGATATTTCTATGAATCCATCTTTCCTCATTCCAGTTTGTTCAACAATTTCATTTGCAACTTCTTTAACACCATCTCTATCAAGTACTGTTTTATCCACTTCAACAAATTCCCAGTCACCAGGCTTACCTTTTTTTGCATATGTGGGTAAATTTTCTCTAATATGTACACTCATTGTTTTTTTATCAAAAAACTTTTCAAGAACAATTGGTTTTTCAATAGTCTCAAATTCAATAAAAATCACATCAATACCTTTAGATTGTGCAACTATGGATTGAACTTTATCAGCTGTTAATAACGTAGCTTTTTCTTCATATGCAAGATGCCTAATCATTGCATCTATTTCACCAGACTTTGCTCTACTTATTGCAAACTCTTGTGGTCTTTTTCCAGAATAAGATATTTTAAATTTATATTTATCAGACAAAGCTCTTAATTTCTTAACTTCTTCTAATCCTAAATAACCAGTTTCTCTATTTTGATTAGCCTGATGTTCAAGTTCTGCTAACACTGCTTCATGAAATATTAAGTTTGATATTTTTATTTCTTTATTATTAAGTTTCTTAGATAGAACACCTTCTATTATTACTGAAGTGTCTGGTACTATTTTGTTTATTATGAGTCTTTTTGATTTTTTCATTTTTTAGATTGCCTCCATAAGATATTGAACACTTGTTTTTGTGTTCTTGCAATATCCTTATTATGTATTAAGATTCCAATTGGATTTTCTTTTTTCATTGTTAATATTGCTACATTATCTCCAAATATGAATGTATTAGATTTGAATTTAATTGGTGAAAATCTTAGTTCACTATGTGTTTCTTTTAATTTGTTTTTCATTTTTATCAGTTTTTTAGTTTTTTCTTGTATTATTTTTGCATAGATCCTTTTCTTTATTCTTTTTCTTACAAAGTTTGGAAAATAATATTTTAAAAGTTTAAATATATCATAATTTGCATATGCATAAAATGTTTTTCTTGTCCTGATTATTTCATCTAAGATTGTTTTAAGACCTTGTTTTCCTTCATAAAGTTCTAATTTTGGTTTTTTTATTGTATTCTTTCTTATGCTTTCTAACTCTTTTAATACTTTATTGATATTGTTTTCTTTTTCTTTGAGTATTGATTTGAACTTTGTTGGAGGTGCTGCTTCAAAATACTTTATTCCTGATTTTAATACATAGCTGACCAAGCCTTTATTTATTAATGAGTTCAGTATAAAGTATGTTGTTTCTCTTAAGATTTTTGCTTTTTTTGCTATATTGTTTACTTTTGATGTCCCTAGTTGGAGTAATGCTAAATATACTTTTACTTCTTTATTATTTAAACCAAATTCTCTTAGTGCTTGTTCTTTGTCCATATAATTATGTAGGTTTACTTGTTATATAAATGTTTCTGTTGTAGTAAATTATTTCCAACAACAATTTATATAACTAAATTTTTACCACAAGAGAATAATAAAATGACAATACAATTAATATTACCAAAAGTGAAAAAAGAATACCACATACCTTATGTAGGTTGTATTCCACCATTAGGTTTACTTTCAATTGCTACTTATCTAAAAACAAAACTCAATTATGATATTAAGATTCTGGATGGTGATTTATATGATATCAAAGAGGATAATATTGAAAATGAAATAGTAGGAATCTCTACAACATTTGCTAATTATGAAAATGCACTTAAAATTGCTCAAATTGCAAAAAATAAGGGAGCAAAAGTAGTGTTTGGTGGACCATATGCTTCTGCTTTATCAAAAAATATTCTTAACAATAGATTGTATGTTGATGCCATAATTAGAGGTGAAGGAGAAGAAGCATTTATGCAATATGTTCGTGGAGATCCTTTTGAAAAGATAAATAACCTTGTTTATAAAAAAAATAGTAAAATAAAATTCAATAAAATTAAATTAACTGATTTTAAAAAATTGCCTCATCCTAATAGAAGTATTATCAATTTAGAAGATTATTTAATTAATTGTGAAAAATTACTTAATGATACAAATCTTCCTTTAGGAAATCAAACTACAATACAAGCAATAAGAGGATGTTTCTACATGGAAAATAAGAACAAATGTATATTTTGTTCTTTACAACAACCAAAAACATGTTATAGAAAACCAAAGAAGATTTGGGAAGAAATATTTGAATTAAATCAAAAGTATGGCATAGAAATAATACGTGATGTTTCAAATAGTATAGCTTCTAATAAGAAATGGCTTGATGAATTTATTAATTTAAAAGATACAGATGTTAAATTTCAAATATTTACAAGATGTGATGAATTAGATGATGAAATAACTAAAAAATTATTAAATTTAGGAGTTAATTTGAA
>CAYWFN010000069.1:0-5374 GCA_964457715.1 uncultured Methanosarcinales archaeon
ATCTATTATTTTTTTAATTTTATTAATTGTTCTTTTTGGATCCTTATCTCCTAAAATATACACTAATCTATTAAAATCATCAATTGGTAATTGTTCCAATTGTTTTGTTCTTGTTTTCTTTATTTGTTTAACTAATTGTTGTGTTTGCATTTTTATTTTATAATTATTTTTGATATTCTTTTGTCTGCTTCTGAATCATATTTAATCATCCCTCTTGTTATATCATCAAAGAATAGTGGATGTGTTATTTTTCTAAATTCATTTACCATTAGTCCAGCAACTATTTGATTACTCATTATCACAGATGGATCTGGTTGATATAAGCATCCAGCTTCAGTTGTTTCAATTTCTTTTTTAGGTCTTTGTTCTACAATCTTATCTAGGTTAAGAATTTCTCTTGGTGTTTTTGTAAATCCAGGTACATATGTTACAACCTGACCAGATTTATAATCTGTTCCACCACTTATTAATATTGTTCCATTGCTTTTGCATAGATTGCTTAATACTATTCTTGTTTCAAAATTGTCAACACAATCAAATACAATATCATATTTTTTGATTTTTTTATATGATTTATCTATTTTTCCAACTATTCCATAACTTGAATTTGGATTGATCTTATTAAGACGGTCTGCTAAAACTTTTGCTTTGTTTTTGTCTACAGCATCATAAAATAATATTTGTCTATTAAGATTTGTTGCTTCTATTGTGTCTGGGTCAATTATATTTATATTATTTACACCTATTCTTGCAAGTAACATACCTACAAAGTTTCCTAATGCACCAGCTCCAACTACTAGTACCTTGTTGTTATCATATAATTCTAAGAACTTTTTTTTTTTGCCCAGTATCATATGTGATTATTTTATCAGATGTTTTTTTCCCCATTAGGATATTTTTTACTTCTTCTAAAATTACTCCAGTTGCTATAATTGATGCAACTTTATCTATTTGTTTATCTCTAGGAAAAAAATATGTATCTAAAACTTGTTCTAATCTTTTGTTTTCTTTACCTTTTGAATATGTATAAGATTCTATGGCTCTTTCTTTAGGCTTAACAATTATTCCTTTTTTCTTATTTCTATATAGCCAACCTAATACTATTTTTTTTGAAACATTATATGAACTAAGATCTATTATTGTTTCTGAAGTATTAAGAAAGTCTTCTTGATTCTTGTTAATAAAAAAAGAATCTAGATATGTTAGTTCTAGATCTTTGTTTACTTTTTTTGCTAAACTAAATCTGTTCTTTTGTCCTTGATTTGGACTTATTATTCTTAGTCTTTTAATCCCAAGTGCTGCAGCAGAGGTTACAAAATCATCTACTAGAATTGTGTTACCTATTATGGTAACTAATTGATTTTCTAAAGCTCCTTGGTCTCAATCATTAATTGACGATCTAATCTTGTTTCATCTACCATTTTTATACATCCCTTAAAAAGTTAGTAATCATATATCCTTGTCTAACTGCTTCTTTTCTTGTTATTTTTTTATCATTTAATTGTGTTGATAATACTGCACTCCAATATTTGGAATCATGAATATCTTGTCCACCATGTCTTCTTAAACTTTTTTTTGTTAATCCATGTAATATTGCAATGAGGCCATCTGATAATCTTTTTATTATTTTTTGATCTTGAGTAAGTCCACCAAGATTAACATCTGATAACATACAAATCTTTTGATTTGCTTTATTATAGCCTTGGAGAAATGGGTGTGTGTATGCGTCTAGTACTTTTAAATTACTTCCCATGTTCATCATATTGAAATCAAGCCCAATTCTGCAACTATCAAATCTATAATATTCTTCTCTATTTGGGTTTTTCATTGCGAATTTTGGTGCTCTTACATAAATTGTATAACTCTCTTCATGATTTTTAATAAATCCAAAATTATCTAATTCGAATTCTGTTTTATTTGCAAAATATAATAATAAAGAGATTTTTTTTGTTATGTTTTTCTTAATTTCATTTTTAATCTTTTCTATATTATTAAGTATGTTATCTTTTTCTCTTACTAATATTAGGTCTTCTAATGATTTATTTATAATTTTATTGATGTGGGTTCTATTGTTTATTCTGTTGCCAATTAGATTAAGATTATTATTTATTTTAATTACTGTTTTGTTTTTAATTTCAGTTGGCGTGAAATTAATGCTATCTAATTTATATACTTCTCCAAATTTTATTACATATATTTGGTCTTTATTGTGTTTCTTTTTAAGACCATACAGTTTCCTTACTAATTCTTGTTTTTTGTTTTCTCTTTGGATTGTTTCTTGTTGTTTTGAATTTTCTAATATATAGTTCCATGCTGATGTTGTTTTTGCATCTATTGCTTTGATTCTTCTTTGTATATCTTTTATTTGTTTTATTTCCTCAACATTTTGTGCTGTTTTAATGTAGTCTCTTGTATCTGTTACTTCTAAAAGTTTGTCCATTAGTTCTTCTTCTGTTAATGCTTTTGTTGCACCATTTAATGCTTTATTGATCTTAGTGTTTCTTGTTAGTGATAAGAATCCTGGCATTATTTTGAATATTATTCTATATATTAATTCATATTTCTCTTGCCATTTGTCAAGAAAATCAAGATTTTTTGTTATTTCTAATTCATTAAATATTTTGGTTATTGTTTTTGCTTTTAAATTATTGTAAACTAATGGTTCAATAAATTCTTGTGCTTGTACAAGTTCATCTAAAGTAGGACCAGGAAAAAGGGGCACTTCAAATCCGTTTAAGATTATTGAATTTTCATATTTTTGTTTTTTTTCTGTTATTCCTTGTATATCTAGTGAAATCGGATAATATAATCTTCCTTTGTTTATCACAATTATTTCACTAGTTAATGGGATCATATCATTCGCACCCCTGATGCTTCTAGTTTATCAACTATTGATTTTGATTTTTCATTAAGAGGATTCCCTTTTATTCCAAGTACTTCTAGTGATTGTAGAGTTTCAGAATATTCTATATTTTCAATTTTATTATATCCTATGTGTAGTCTTTTTAAATTATGAAATTTAGATAATTGTTCTGGAATTTCGGTTAATCCTACCTGGCATAACATTATACAAGCTACATAATTTCTTTCAATTGCAATATAAGTTTGATGATTAACGCTATGAAAGCCTAAACTAAAATATTCCTCAGGAGTTTTATTAAAGTAATTTTGTGATATTTCATTTAAAACTTCATAGTCTTCTCTAGCTAATTTTTCATTTTGAAAATACACATTACCATCACCAGCATCTGTTGTAGTAGGATTTGGGTTGATTGGTTCTTGTTCTATTACCTTTCCAGTTACAGCTTCCATTATAGTGTCAATGTCTTCTGTTCGGCTGTTTCCAGCATTTTTATAAGGAAGTAAATCATGCAGTGTGTATTCTTCTTGTTTTTGTGTTTTAGTTTTTTTAGATTTTGATTTAGTTTTTCCTTTTTTCTTAGATTTTGCTTTCTTTTTAGTTTTTGTTGCTTTTTTATCTTGTTTTGTTTGAGTTTCTTGTTGATCTTGTTTTTCTTCTTGTTTATTTTCTTCTTTTTTATTCCCATGTATTTTTTCAGAGATCTCAGCTCTTTTGATATATCCTCTTAAACCATCTTCTATTTTATAGACTGAATATGTGAATGATATATCATCTATTAAATCTGCAAGATCTGGGCTTTCTTTATTTGCATATTCTATTAGTTTTTTAATAAACTTTTTTCTTGGGCTAACTTCACATCCAAGTTGTTTTTCCAATACATTATAAAATCTTTCAACTAAATTCTCTTTTACATTTGGTGCACGATCCACAATATTTCCTAAGAATTTGTGTGCTCTATGTGGTGTTATTTTCAAATGATATGTTTTATGATGACTTGTTTGTTGTGGATTCTGGTATGTAGTATATTGTTTGTTTCCTTGATTTGTTGTTACTGTTTTTGGTTGACTCCACACATTCCATGTTGTGAAAAATTTAGGTTTAATGTTTTTTTTAACTTCTTTTATAAGCTCTTTAAGAGCTTTTTCATCAAATGTATAATCTGTTTTAATTATTTCTAATCCTAGTTTCTTTTTTAACATTCTGTTTTTCTTTGTTATTGTTCTTTCTTCAAGTTGCATAATTTCTTGGTAATGGTTTCTACCAAAATCAATTAATATATTATAACTCCATCCTACAAAAACTGGTTCAAGTATCTTAAGATCTGAGATTTCAGAGTTTTCATTTTGGCTATTTAATTTAACAAGAATATTTCCATTTTGTTTTTGTTCATCATTAACAATTAAGCCAAGATTCTGGGTGTTTATTTCTTGATTTGCATAGTGTGTTCTACTATTCAAACTAACAGA
Organism: uncultured Methanosarcinales archaeon; assembly: GCA_964457715.1. Lineage (GTDB taxonomy): Archaea > Nanobdellota > Nanobdellia > Woesearchaeales > CAXGTL01 > CAXGTL01. The sequence continues at coordinate 4,330 of CAYWFN010000069.1, forward strand.
ATTAAGTACAGTTACCATATTATTATAATCTGTTTGTGAAAATCCTAGTTTTTGTTTTTTTTGGTCTTGAGGATGTGAATGTATCCATCCTGTTATTACTTTTCCTTCTAATTTATTTGCAGCTTTTGCAATCATGTTTGGTGAAATGTTAGTGTATCCTGTATCATTATTTTTGTTTTTCTCTAATAAAACATCACAAATATATGTTGGATCCTCTTTAGGTGAAACTAAAAATCCATACCATTCAATAAATCTTTTATGCAATGCTTTTAGAATATCACATATTATGTATGCTTTTTCAATAGCATGATCTTCTATTCTAATTATTTCTGGCACAGGTTTTTCAATTAATATAATCTTGTCTGATTTGTCTTTTTTCAAAAGATGTTCTAGTGTGTTTTTATTCTTGATTTTCATTTTTTCCTAGTTTTTCTTCAACATATTTTTTATTTACAATTAATTCACCTGTATAGTGTCCTGGTAATTCATACATGTCGTCTAACATTATTTTTTCAATACTAGTTACTAATCCTCTTGCACCAATTCCTTGTCTTGCAGAATGTTCAGCAATAATTTCTAAAGCAGAATCTTCGAATTCTAGGTCTATATCCCAAGTCTTAAAATCTTCAATATATGTTTTAATAGGAGAATCTTTGCTTAATTTCATTATTTTGACATAAGCTTCTTTATTTAGTTCATCATATACAACTTTGATTGGAAATCTGCTTAATAATTGTCTTTCCATTCCATAATGTAACATATCATAGTTTGATAGAACTTTGGACCAATGATCATATTTGAGTCCTAATTGTTGTGCTTTTTTTTCAACATTTCTTTTTAATCCTTCATATGCCCCACCTGCAATAAATAATGTGTATTTTGTTGAGAATGTTCCACAGTTAAGTCCATTTTGTTTTATTGGAAATTCTGCTCCTTCAACCATTTTTAGTAATCCATTTTGTACTTCTACTCCATTAACATCTTTTCCTACAGCCAATTCTGTTCTACTTGTTTTATCAATTTCATCTAAAAAAATAAATCCTAA
>CAYWFN010000070.1:0-5333 GCA_964457715.1 uncultured Methanosarcinales archaeon
GGAAGATATTATGGCAGAAGGAAGATGCATGAAATGCAAAAAACAAGTTGAAATTCAAGACGGAAAAGAAGTAGTATTTAAGAATGGAATGAAAGCACTTAAAGGTAAATGTGGTAAGTGTGGAACTACTGTATGTAGAATTCTAGGAAAAGCTTAAGTCTTTTCTTTATTTTTTTCTTATATTTTTTATATTGATACCTATATAACTAATTATACTTCTATTAAGAAAATAAGAAATGGGGACACTGGGACTTTCATGATCAAATGATCAATTTGAACCCAGATCCGGTGGTCTCTTCTTTGAAGCGAAAGCTTCAACAGACCATGAGATTAATCATTGCTACAGTTTTCTGTAACTCATCGCTCCAAGACTGGAGCCACCTATTCTAGCCAGATTATACTATGTCCCCATACGAATATTAGATAAACATATGATAAAAAAATGGGCCTGCCGAGACTTTCATACACAAAATCATTTTATGAACTTTGAACTCGGGACCGCCCGATTTCTGAAATTATTATTTATCAGTCGGGTGCTCTAATTGCCTGACCAATCAGGTTTTTTATCGTGGGGCTAAGCGAGCGCTAGTGAGCGCATGCCGCACCATCCCGATTGAACCTGATAAGGTTCACCAGACTAAGCCACAGGCCCATTATATTAAATAATATTATATTAAATAATAATATAAATAGAAAAAAAGTTATTTTATAAACTTATCGTTTATATTTCAATAGCTCCATCCATTGTCAAAGCAACTAACCTAAATCCTAAACCTAATTTCATTATTGCAGATAACAATGCCATATGTTCTTTACCAGTACCTGATGCAAGATTAACTGCAATTTCTGTGCCTTGTAATTTATCTTTTAACTCTGTTTGAATCTTCTCAATCATTTGTTTTAATGGAAGATTAATATCCATAGTAATTAATTCACATTCTTTTTCATTTTTAAAATTCTTTGCACCAAAATCATTTGTAATTAAAATAATCTTACTCCATTCTTGGCTATTAATAAGTCTACCAACATGGCCCCAAGAACCTTTTCCAACAGACAAACATGCAACTAAATCAGTCATTTTTAAATCCCCCCATAATTATGTCATAAATCAAAGATTTATGATCATGCTCAGAGATGTAAAACATCTCAGGCATATATATATAGAAGAAGGTTATATATAAATTTATTGGCAAATTTAAAGAAAATCAAGGATAATAACAATCAAAAAGATATTACAAAGTAGTAACAAAGTTTTAAATACTTCCTATACATAAATAGAAAAATTAACCATTTAAAGAGGATAATTCGGTTGCTTAGGAAATAAGCATTTGTTGATTACCTCTGTCAGGTGTTCGGCCAGTAATATGGTGACTGGACTTTACCTCACTATATGATACTTATCGCCTGTTAAGTTTTACAAATCAACAAATAAAAATTGTGTTTAATAATTAGCTTGCAATCAAAAAGTTAGGATCGATTTGGTTCACGTTTGCTAAACCTTTTTTTACTGTGTCCAGACTTTGAATGGTTATACACATTCTTTTTCAATTTTTAATACACTATTCAAAGCATGAACTGCTGTCTTTATCTGATCATCATCTGGTTCTCTTGTTGTAAGTTTTTGCAGCCACATACCAGGTGTAATAATCATCTTAAAAAACCAATTATCACAGAATCTTGCACTTAATTTTAAAATTTCATAAGAAATTCCAGCAATTACAGGCACTAAAATAATTCTTGCTAAAAGTTTAATTAATAAAGATCCACTAGTCACAAAAGAAAAAACAATTATACTAATAACTAAAACAATTAAAATAAAAGAAGTACCACACCTAGGATGTTTTGTTGAAAATCTTTTACAATTTCTTAGAGTCAATTTCCTACCAGAGTCATAACAATTAACAGCTTTATGTTCTGCTCCATGATATTCAAACAATCTTTTGATATCACCCATCATAGATATAATAACAAGATAAATCACAAAAACTGTAACTCTAAATAGGCCATCAACAAGATTAAAAATTAGATTACTTGAAAAATTAAACAGTTTTGTTAAATATAAAGGTAATACAATAAAAAATAGAATTGCAAAAAAAGCCGAAGAAAATAATAAAAAAAATAATTCTTTGAATGTGAATTCTTCAAATTCTTCAGACTGTTGATTCGCACTCCAGACCAAGGTTTTTATTCCTATAACTAATATCTGCAACAACTGAAAAAATCCTCTTATAAAAGGTAAGTAAAACAATTTATATCTAAATTTTCTAATCCTTTTATTAAGATTCTTTATTTTACCATCTTTCATAACAGAAACAGAATAATAATTATCAGATTTCATCATAACTCCTTCTATTACTGCTTGCCCGCCTATTGGTAGTTTTTTCTTCATGAACTATCTCCAAACCTACAACTTCAAACTAGTAACCTTAGTCATTCCATGCTCATTCATGCTAACACCATACAAATTATCAGCCTCAGAAATTATTGCATCATTATGCGATATTATGATATATTGAGCTTTTTCAGAATATTTCCTAATTAATTTAGATAATTTTTCTGAGTTATGTTTATCAAGAGCAGCATCAACTTCATCTAAGATATAAAATGAATGTGGTTTATGTTCTTGAATTGCAAATATAAAAGCTAATGCTGTCATTGTCTTTTCTCCACCAGACAAACTTCTTATATCTAAGAATTTTTGTCCAGAAAGTCTAACTTTTATACTAAGACCACCATCAAATGGTTTTGTAGGGTTTTCTAATGATAAAAATGCTTCTCCTTTTTTTGATAAAGCTAAAAATATTTCTTTAAATTTATTATTTACAACATCAAAAGTTTCCATAAACAAATCACTTTTCTTTCCTTCAATTTCTTCAATCATTTCAAGAACATTATCCTTTTCACCACCCAATTTTTCTTTCTTTTCTATAAGATTATTATATTCTAGTTCAACTTTGTCATAAATTTCCAAAGCTTTCATGTTCACTGCTCCCATATTTGCAGCCATTCTTTCGAATTTACCAATCTCTGATTTGAATTCTTGCTCAGTCTTATTTTCATCTATTTTTACACCTTCATACTGTTTAAATTCATGATTTAAACCTGAAAGTTCTGCTTTAATCCTTGCATTTTCTAAACTAGAAGTATTCATATCAATTTCTGTTTTTCTTGATAATTCTCTTAATACATCAACTTTATTTTCACTCTTATTAATAGAATCAATCAATTTACTTCTTTCATTAAATAATGCTTTATATTTTTTATAAAACTCTTTTGCCATTAGTTCTTTCTTTTTTAAAAATTTATTATCATTATTAATTTTTCCACTTAATTTGCCAAGCTCTAATTTAAATTTTTGAATCTCCTTATCATGATTTTTTAGAATTTCATCTATCTTCTCTCTCTCAGGAGCAATCAAACTTATTTGTGAACCATAATTCCTAACTTCACTTTCAATTTGAATTAATCTTTCTTTTATTTCATTTTTCTTTTCTTCAAAAGCATTTAGTTCAGCTACAAGTCTAGGATTTCTTAACTGAGAAATTTTTCCTCTTAACTCTTGTCTTTTTATCTTATTTTGAGCTAGCTCTCTGTTAAAAGATGAAACTTCCAGATTTATTTTTCCTAACTCAGAATCAACTTTTTTTAATTCATCTTTTAATTCTTTTTTTTTATCAACTGAGATTCCTAAATCACTAGAATCTAAATGTAAACTTTTTTCTGACTTAATTATTTCACCTTCATACTCAGCTTTTAATTTCCTTAATCTATCTATGCTTTCTTCATTTTCAGTTCTTTTCTTTTCTAATAAAGAAATAAGATCTTTTAATTTTGAAACAGACTGTGTTAAATCTTCAAGTTCTTGTGTTACCTCTTTTTCAGAAAATCCCAATCCTTTACTTTTCTTATAAACATAACCACCCCGCATGGATCCAGTAACATCTGTCATATCTCCATCCAATGTAACCATCTTAGCATTACTAATTCCTATAGTCCCAGCAACATCAATATTATCAACTACTAAAACATTAGAAAAAACATAATCAAAAACTTTTTTAAATTTATTATCAAAATCAACTAAATCAATAGCTAAACCATGAACACCACTTTTATTTACAAATTTATCAATATTTGGATTTTTTTTTCTAGGTTTAATCTTATTAATTGGTAGAAATGTAGCAACACCTAATTTTTTTTGTTTAAGATATTTAATGCACTTAGCTGCAACATCATCACTTTCTACAACAATACTTTTAATATTATTTCCTGCTGCGATTTTTAATGCAAGAGAATATTTTGAATTTACATTACCTAATTGAGAAACAGTTCCATGTATCCCTTTGATTTTTGATTTTTGCTCTATTATCTTTTGAACTGCTATATTTCCTGATAATTTTTCTTTAGCTCCTACATTTTTAAGTTCTAACTTGGCAAGTGATTCACTATTTTCTTGATGTCTTCTACGTGCATCACCTAATTGAGCAGCAATCTTAGAATCTTCAGTTAAACATTGATTAAGTTCAAGTGTAGTTTTCTTAAACAACTGTTTTCTATTCATTAATTCTTTGATCTGATCTTTATGAGCTTTTTCTACTTTTTTAACTTTTTCAAGTTGCTGGTCAAGAGTTTTAAGTTGAAACTCTATTTGATCCTTTTGTCTTAACAAATCTTGTTGTTGTTGTCTTATTTCTTGTACAGATTTTTCTTTGCCTTCTGTAAATTTGTCAAGCTCTTCTATTTGTTTATGAATATCATCTTCATTATCCATATGATACTTTTTTCTAAATTTAATTATTTCATCTTCTATTTTTTTTAGTTCTGTTTGTTTTCTTTTTTTTTCTTTAACTAATTCTTTCCTTTTTTCTTCTAAATTCTTTACTTTATCTCCTTGTTCTTCAAAATCATTTTTCAATTTTTTCTTTCTTTGCTTGATTTTATCTATTTCTGTTTCAACACTGTTTAGTCTTTCATGATTTGTAGCAAGATTAACTTTAATCTGTTCAATTTCTTTATGAAGTTTTACTTGTTCTGTTTCACCTTTTTGCTCAATTTCTGAAGAGATATTATCAACCAACTTTTTCTTTTCATCAACATCTTTTTTAAGACCTGTAATTTGTTTATTTACTTCTTCTAATTTACTTTTATTTTTATCAACTTCAGAACCTAATTTAGTATTGTCCTTTTTCTTTTTTTTTATTTGAATGTGTAATAAAGAAGCTTTGTTAACTGCAAGTTCGTCTCTTAAATTCTTAAATTTGAACGCATGATCTCTTTCTTTTTTTAGTGCTTTTAAATAAGTTTTTCTTTCTGTAAGAATGATTTCAGCTTCATTT
>CAYWFN010000071.1:0-5187 GCA_964457715.1 uncultured Methanosarcinales archaeon
GTTATCAATATCATTAAATAATAATTGGGATGGCGAAATAAAGAAAATAACTAAGATTTGGATAGCAGTTCCTAGTGGTGTTAAACTAGATTGTAACCCAGAGGTAAGTTTCTTTAAACCTATTGAAAAGACAGACTTTTATTCAATGAAAAAAGAACATCTTGATAGAAAAGTATTCAAAACATTTAATTGTGAAATAACTCCAACAGTAGAAGCATTAGATCCGGTACCAATAACAACTAAGTACATTAAAATAATAGTTAGTTATAATTATGAAATTAGTAAATCAACTAAAATAAGATATCAACAAGGCGATGCTGAAGAAACTGATTTAGATGATTGTAAAACAGTATGTGAAGATTATGATGGTTGTTATTGTAAACAGGATTGTAAATATAAACATGTAGATAAAGGAAAGAATTGTGATGGAAAAACACAAGCACAAATTGATAAAGAAAACAAAGATGATGATGATAATACAGGCACATCAAATACAGGATCTTCAACTGGTTCAGATGATCCTGGAGCAGCAGGTGGTACTGGAGACACAGGAAGTACAGGAGGCACAAGTGGTTCAGGTGTTTCTATTTTATACACAAGATCAGATTTTAGAAATAAAATAATTTCAGCTGCTAACAAATATAGTAGTAGTACAGTTGATGCTGCTGAACTTAAATTATCAGCACTTGCAATTGCAGAACAAGAAAGTGGAACAAAACATTTTAGATCAGATGGTTTTACTTATATAAGTGGTGATTATATAGGAATAATGCAGATTAGACCAACAGTTGGAAAATCTTTATGTGGATCAATTGGCATTATAAAGACAAGTGATTTACATGATGTTGATAAAAATATAGAATGTGGTGTTTATATAATTAAGAATTATTATCTTAATTATAAAGATAGAACAAATAGTGCTCTTATTAAAGCTCATTGCAATGATCAATCTGTAATAGATAAATTAGCATCTTATACTGGTTGGAAAGCTGCTTATGCAGCATATAATGAATGGAATTGTGATTCTGTTGGATATGTTAATGGTGTTATTGCAAATGGGGGTATTAATTAATTAAAAAAATAAATAATAAAAATAAAAATGATCCAAATAAAAAAGAACAATATTATGAATAAAACAAAAACAAATAAACTATTTATTAAAACACTTGTTTTTATTATATTTATTATTCTAATTTTCACTTTAACATCTTGTAAAAAAGAAACAAATCTTACTGTTAAAAATTATAGAACAGGGACAGATAGTTTAATTATTAGTTTTTTACATGAAAGTCCACCAGACATAATTTATGAAAATGATCCAAATGTGTATATTGGATTATCAGTAAAAAATAAAGGAGCAAGTGATATAGAAAAAGGAATAATTACTATTGGAAGATCTGAAGATTATTTATTAATTGATAAATTTAGATTTATGGGACAAGAAGTAAAAGAACCAATTATGTTTGATCTAGCTGGAAGATCAAATTCAATTCCTTATGGAGGAGAATTTACTTTAGATATGGACGCACATACTTTAGACATCACATTAAGTAAATATCAAAATACAGTATTATATATTTATGCTTGTTATGATTATCAAACTATACTAGAACATAGTGTATGTATTGAGCCAGACAGACATTTAACACAATTGAAAAAAGAACCATGCAAAGCAAAAGATATATCCCCTGGAACTCAAGGTGCTCCTGTTAATGTAAAAAAAGTATATGTTCAAAGCAATACTGTTACTGGTAATAAGATAAAGAACACATTTAGAATTAAAGTAGGAAATGATAAGAATGGCCAAGTAATTGCAAAAGGAACATCAAAACAAATATGCACAAATGAGTTTTCATCTACTCAAGATGATCCTTATAAAAAAGTTTTTAATGTTGTAAAAGTTGAAGGAAGTTTAGGAAAAGATAAATTAAAATGTAAAAGAGATGGTATTGTAACACTTGATAAAGATACAAAAACAGGAGAAATTAGTTGTGAAGTAATTACAGACCATTTAAGTGTTTATGAAACAAACTTAGTATTAAAATTAGATTATGGTTATCAAATATATGAAACAAAAGAACTTAAAATCAAAAAAATATAAATAATAACAAACAAACAAACAAACAAATAAGAATAAGTATAAATATGCATAAATAAGTTATATATATAACAAAATACAAAACATTTATATATATAAATACGATAAAATGATATATAAAATGAAAAAAGGGAGTAGATTAAGTAAAATTATACTATTTTTAGTAATTTTCTGTTTAGTTTTCTCTTTATCAAGCTGTAAATCTAATAAAGGAAATTTCAAAACTCCAGCTCATAAAGGCAAAGAAGGAATAAGAATGAGCCTTTATCCTAATAGCCCTAGAAGTAAGATAACTGCTTCAACAGGCCAAGAATTTAATATTGAATTAAAGATTGAAAACAAAGGCGCAGCTCCTACAAAAGGACATATATATCTTTCAGGCTTAGATCCTGACATTGTTGAGATTCCTAATTTATTTACATTTCCAAATAGTTGTGGTGTAGGATATTTAAGAGGAAAATCTAAAAGTTATCCTGGTGATATTTGTGTTGAAAGTATTAGAGGATTATTAAATCTAAATCCTGTAATTGATACATATCCTGGTCAAGGTTCTGCAAAATTACAAGTAAGAGCAGTTTATGAATATTATACAGATGCTGAAGTAGGAGTTTGTGTAGATTCTAATTATAACCAATTAGGTAAAAAACCTTGCCAAATGAGAACAGTTACTTTATCTGGTGGCCAAGGTGGACCAGTTGCAATCACAAAAGTAGAACCTATTTCATTAGGTAGAGGAAGAATACAATTTAATATTCATATTAAGAATGTTGGTAGAGGAGATGTTGTAAATATTGGTAAAAGTTGGGATGAATTAAGTCCAATGGATTTTAATAGAGTTTATTATAGGATTATGGTACCTGGACAAGTGACACCATTAACTGGTTATTCAATAAGTGGTGCTAATATAGGTTATGAAGGAAATAGAGTTTCATATGGTGACAATCGTTTTGAAATCCTTATAGGTGGCGGAGGAGCAGGTTATATGCCTGGATTTTCTTCTGCAGGTGTAGGAGGAGCAAGATTAGATGAAAATGGAAGAGGAGTAATCCCTGTTACAGTTGATTTTGGTCAAGAATTTAATTCATATAAAACATCTTTAAGAGTTACATTATTTTATGGTTATACTGAGTATATTGAAAGACCAATAAGAATATACAAAGTACCAGATCCTCAAGTAGATATGTTATATCCAGACTTTGGATTTAGTGGAAATCAAATGCTTTATCCAACTGGAACTCACGGTTATAAATATTTTGGATATCATGAAGATCCATTTGGTCATGATGTTTGGCGTTATGTTGATGGAAATAAGAATTTAGATATACAGATAATAACAACTTAATTATATTTATATTCCTTTATATTCAAAAAATAACAAAATACAATAAAAAACAATAAAAACAAAAAAGGTAGGTGATTAAATATGATAAAAATAAAAAACTTATTCATCCTTGGAATGATATTATTGCTTGTATTAGCATTAACAGGTTGTGATGAAGATACTTCAGCTGATGATAGCGGAACAAGAGCTTTCTTAGGTGGTGACACAGGACTAACAGCAGAATTTGGTCAAAAAGCTCCTCCTGATGAAGTATATGATAATGATAAATACCCATTTGACATCACTATTGAATTAGAGAATGTAGGTGAACATGATCTAGAAAGTGATAATGGTTATGTAGAAATTATTGGAATAAAACCAGAACACTTTGGAAAATCTGGTCAAGATGATTTTAAAACAAATTTTGAAGATGATATGAATGGAGCTAGAAGAAAATCAGATGGCACAAGATTAAAAGGTGATAAAACATTTGTTGAATTTGAAGATCTAAGTTATAAACTAGACAGTTCTGGAGATATTGATTTTAATATAAGAGCAGATATTTGTTATGATTATAAAACTATTGCTACATCAAAGATTTGCATTAAAGAAAATATGATAGATGATTTAGAAACAAAGAAAACATGTATTGTTAATGAAGGCAAATCTATACAAAACTCTGGAGCACCTTTACAAATAACTAAACTAGTTCAAGATGCAAGTGGTAAAGAAAAAATTCAACTTACATTTACAATTGACCATGTAGGAAATTTTGAAGAAAGTTTCTTTAAAAAATCTACAGAATGTGATACTTCAATAAACAATGATGACTTATATAAAGTGTATTTTAAGATTGTAAAACCAGAAGATAGTAATATTGAATGTAGTGCATTAAGAGACAGCGAATCTGGAAGTTCATCAGAAGGATACATAACTTTGCATGAAAAAGATTCAAGAGATATAATCTGTAGATTAGACACAAGTGATGTAACTTCTACATATGAAGAACCAATAGAAGTTGAATTAGAATATAGGTATCTTAGTTATTTAGAAAAAGAAGTTAAAGTAAAAGATATACTTGATTAAAGTTTTTTTATTCTTTTTTTTAATTTATTTTTGTCACTTATTCCTTACTCTCTTCTTCACCAAGCAAAGTTAAATAAGCTAACAAAGCTTCTAATTGCAAGAATTCATCAGAACCTTCAACTAATCTAAATTCAATATCACCAGTTTTATCAATTAACATAACTTTATTTCTTCCAGAGATATCAAGATTCCAAGCTTCTTTAGATATTTGTTTTACAACATCTAAACCACTTAAACCATAATTAAGCATTATATCTAATAATTTATTTCTTGATTCTATAAATTTATTTTGTAAAGCTAATTCAAGAACTTTTTTAATTTCTTTAGGTTGGGCCATTGATGCCATTGAATATATTAGATCAGGAGTAATTTCTTTTGACAAAACAGCACAACTTTGCAAAATATTTTCAAGTTTTCTACAATCACCATTACTCGCTTTATACAATGCTAATTTAGTTTCCTCATTTAAAACTAGGGATTCACTTTTTGCAATATTATCAATTAATTCAAATATTTCTATTTGGGGTAATGGTTTAAATTTAAATATTGCACATCTTGATTGAATAGGATCTAAAATTTTTGATAAATAATTGCATGATAAAATAAATCTACATGTAGTAGTATAATTTTCCATTGTTCTACGTAGAGCTTGTTGTGCTTCTTTTGTTAATGCATCTGCTTC
>CAYWFN010000072.1:0-5138 GCA_964457715.1 uncultured Methanosarcinales archaeon
TTCTAGATTAGAGACCTTATCTGGTGTGAAATTCCTTTCAACAAAAGAGGGTAAATTATTTAATAATAATTTGTATTGTTTTAATAATTCTTCTTTTGTTTTGTTTTTTAATTTTATTTTATAATTAAACGAGACTCCCATTTTATTTAACCCCTAATACACAAAGTAATATACAATCATTTTTAAGTCTTATCATAAATCCTTACTAAATTGAAAAATCTCCCCAATCAAAATCACAAGAATCAGACTGAGTTTTAACGTGATGTGAAATTTTATTTTTCAAAGTGCTAAGATCATCTTTAGCTTTATCATAATCAGGATCTAATCTTATTGCTTGTTCATAGTAAACTATAGCAAATTCAAAATCACACTGATCTTCTTTTACACAAGCAAGATTATAGTAAGCTTCAGGCAAACCAGAATTAAAATTAATCAATTCTTCAAAACAATCTGCTGCACCTTCTAGATTACCTGTTTCATACATTTCAACTCCAGAATCATATAATAAATTGATTTTTTTTACTATAAGATATTTTAAATAATCAATATTATGATCATTTGGATCCAATTCTGCTGCTTTTGTATAACATTCTATTCTCCCATCTAAATTATTAAGATCATTTTGTAAAAAAGAACCACAACGAATAAATTCACTTAAAATTTCGTTTCTTTCTAAATTTCTTAGATAAATACCTTCTTTTATTGATTTATTAGAGATTCTGTGCTCCTTAATATATTTTTCATCACTATACTTAGTAGAAGAAGTAGTTTCCCAATTAAAATATGAGCCATCTTCAAAATTCCATCTTACAAACATATGATTTGGAACAAAAATAGCACTTATTGGTAAATTCAAGAACTCACCTATAGAATAATAAATCAAAGAAAGACTTCTACAAACATATGTACCTGCTTCTAAAGAAGTACTAAATAAATGATAATCTTTATCATATTCATCAAAAAAATTCTTAACAACTTTACCAATAGAAGATAATATTTCCTCAGGCTCATTATCCAAATCAACATATTTCTTAGCTGTATTTAAAATATCATCTAATGTATCATAAGCTTCTTTTGCAACCTCAAAATACCTAGATTCTAAATCCAAACATTCATGTGCTAAAGTATTTTTCCTACCAACCATATATAAATAAGAACAAAATCAAGTTAATATATTTTTAATAAAAAAACCCGAAAAAACAACACAATCATCAGAAAATCTTCAATTCAAAAACATCCTTTCATCCAACCTATCATTGAACTCTCCTGCATAATTCTTAAGCATCTCTGTTTTAACATCTTTTGAAGAACTGAAATTACCAAGTACACAACCAAGTTTAACAAAAGCAGTCTCTGGTAATATATCACCTAATGGAATAAGACCAGTTTTTAATAATTTTCTACCATTAGTATAAACTAACAAATCTAATCTACCATAAAGTGTTTGACAAACACCAAACACATGTACACCATCTTTAACAGCTCGTTTAATGGAAGGTAACCAATTGTTGGATGAGTCTTGTGTTGCAACATGTCCAAGTCCACCTAATTCTATTATAATACCTTTTATTCCAGAATCAACTAATGAATCTATTATAGATGAAGGCTGACCACACACATATTTAACCAAAGCAATCTTTTTCTCAAAATTAGTATTAACTTCTACCTTGCCTTCAGACCTAACTTTATGTTTACCAATTTTAACAACCTTACCATTCTCAATCTTAGCCAAAGCAACATCATTAATAGGTCTAAATGTAGCTCTACGTGAAGTATGCATCTTTCTAACCTTAGTTCCTCTTATAGCTAAACCAAATGAATCATCTGTTGAACCATGTCCAACAAGTGCAACTTCTGCAATGTCAGACTTTGCATAATTAGCAGCATAAACTAAATTTAAAGAAGCATCTGTACTACCTCTATCAATAGATCTTTGAGAATAAGTTAAAGCAACTGGTTTATTCAAACCTTTTAACATAAATGATAAAGCAGCAGCAGTCATATGAAGAAAATCAGTACCATGTGTAACTATAACTCCATCATCACCATCATTCAATAATTTTACAACAGCTTTAGCAATTTTACCCCATTCATCAGATGTCATATCTTCTGAAGAAGTTAGAAATGGTGATTCTATTTTATTTATATTCACAATTTCAGAGATTTCAGGTGCTAATGAAAATATCTGTCCAGGCTGTACTAACCAATGAACTGCACCAGTATTATAATCTAATTTAGCTGCAATAGTTCCACCTGTTGACACAACAGAAACATTTGGCAAATCTTTATTAGGTTTTATATCTGCAGAAGGAAACACATTTAACTTATCACCAACACCAATCTTCTTAATCTCAATAACTTGCTTTTTATCAATACCTAGATTGTAACCATTATCTAATTTAATAAATATAATACCTTCTTTAAATGAAGGCAAAAGAATACCTTTAACTACTTCATCTTTTGTGATTACTTCTACCTTATCACCTGGTTTAAATGTCATAATAGTATAGAATAAGTATCAATATATAAAATTAATTATAATAATGTTATATATTCTAAAAAACAACAATATATTTAAACATAAACCAATCACATAACACATAATGGTAGAACAAGAATATAACCTAGAACAACTTGAAGAAAAATATGGAGTTGCATTAATAGACTTTGATAAAGAAGAAACAAAACAATTCCCTAAGATATTCAAAGAACAAGCATACCATACCTTAGACACTTTATTATCAGTGCATAGAGCTGATAACCCATTAAAAAGTAATCAAATCTTTCTTCCACAAGAAATTTATCCTGGATCTTTAATAATATTACAAGAGCCTGGTTTTTTATCATTAATGACTTCTGATCTTGATAATGCCAGAAAATTATATTCTAAAAACCCTATGTCAATAGAATACATAATAGATTGTGTTTACTTAACAACATACAACAACCTTGTAAAAAGTAGAGAAGGAATCTCAAACTTAGTAAATGACATAATAGTTGAAATAACTGGTTGTGAAAGAGAATACTTAAAATTTGGACAAAATTTTGGTGGGTATAATATTGTAGGTAAAATGAGTGTAAAAGAAGTTAAAATGAAATTCAATGATGAGATTGAAAAACAATTTGGATTCAGAGTTCATATTGATAGATTCAATGATAAATTATATACAATTAAACAAGATATAATAGAAGAAATAGCTAGCTCAAATAAGTTAAATAAAGTAAAAAAATATTTAGAATTTAGAAAAAAAATAGTTGAAAAAGTAGAAATTGAAGATTTTAGATAAACTAATAATCATAACTCTCTTTTCTTCTCAAAGCTTGACCCATTAACAAAACACCAGCTAAAGCTAATAATCTATCTAATTCTTTATTAGGATCCCACTCCATATGTAACCAATATTTTTGAAAAAGTCCAGTTTTAATTTTAAACCAACCCAAATCATTACCAAAAGTATCTTGGAAAAATAATTTGTGTCTTGAAAAAGGTATAAATTTTTTACCAAAATATGCTAAACCTGATTCTTCATGCTTGATCTTTGCAATTAACTTACCTTTATTATCAAATATCTGTCCACTACTTCTAAGAGTTGTCTCAAACTTAATCCTACCAATCAACTTATCATCTTTAATAATATCATAATTATAAATATTTGAAAAGAATTTACCTTTAACATACTTAAAAACAACTCCTAAGAAATTTCCATTTCCATCATGCAATTCATATGTAAAACCTCTTGAAAATGAATATCTTACTTTAATTTTAAACAAGAACTGACCACTAGAAAATACATGATATGGATAACGTCCACCAAAAATTTTAGATTTAATAAATAAATGATTATGGTCATAAAGATTTTTACTAATCTTTTTTTCTTTTATATCAGAACTAAAATCTTTAGATTTATGACTTAGTTTATTACCACACTCTGGACAAAAGAAATCGTCTTCTTGAACCTTAAACCCACATTTTTTACATTCTGGCATTATCATCACCTCAGTACATACAAATAGAATCAATATATTTAAAACTTGCTATTAACTTACTTTCTCAAATATTCAACTTCATCTTTAGTTAAATTAATAACAGTAGAAGCTTTTCCAGATAATTTACCTTCATCAATAACAAAATCAACTTTATTTCCAATAGAATTATCAAGATCATCTAAACAAGTCATATTTAGATTACCACAAACATTTGCACTAGTAGTTACTATTGGTCTATTGATTTCAGTAGCTATGTGAGAAAAAAAATGATCAGGAATACGAACACCAATTGTATCACTACCAGAAATATTATTAGCAATACAATCTTTATTTTTTAATTTAAGAATCAATGTATAAGGACCAGGTAATTTATCTAACCACTCTTCTGCTTGTTTTGATATTTCACAATTATCAATAATCCATTGTTTGCTAGGTGCAATCACTGACACAGGCTTTTCATCAGGTAAACCTTTTATCAAACGAAGTCTTGCAACTGAATCAAAATTAGCAGCATCACAACCAATACCATAGATAGTGTCAGTAGGGTAAACAAAAACAGCTCCATCTAAAATCTTTTTCTTAACTTCTTCCTTCTGCTCTTCAAACTGTTCTTTATTAAGAATATTCATATTAACTCAACCCATATAACTAGGTCTTTCATCTTTCATCTGTTCACCTTTAGAACTTCTAAAGAAATTCTCAAGATCTTTGTAAGCTTGTTCAATATCTTTTGATGCACTTGGCCTAACTTTTTCCAAAGCCATATCAAAATGTTTTAATTTGACTTCTTTTGCTTTTATATCTTCACGCAAAGCAAATATTGCTGCTTCTCTACAAATAGATTCAATATCTGCACCAGTATAAAACTTTGTTTCTTTAGTTAATTTCTTTAAATCAATATCTTTAGCCAATTTCATTCCAGATGTATGTATTTCAAATATCTTTAATCTAGATTTTTCATCAGGCACACTAGCCAACACAATTCTATCAAATCTGCCAGGACGTAATAAAGCAGTATCAAGAATATCTGGCCTATTAGTTGCACCCATTATTATTACATCATTTAATTCTTGCAATCCATCCATCTCTGTTAAGATTTGATTAACAACTCTTTCTGAAACCCTATTATCACCAGAAATACCTCTTTTAGG
>CAYWFN010000073.1:0-5063 GCA_964457715.1 uncultured Methanosarcinales archaeon
AAATTTTAACTTCATATAAATTTAGACAAAAAAACCTTCTTAATTTACTTAAAAATTCATCTTTTACAATCATTTTTTTCTAACCCCCTCATTTTTTGATATCTAGGTATTATTAAAAAATCACTACCAGAGTAATACTAAAAGTTTTTACTCCTAAATCATCAAAATTTATAATTTTATAAAACATAGCAGGTATTTAAATGTTTCTATTTGTTATTTATAAATAATAAAAAAAGCATATACCCTAAAATACCTAATTTTATATAATCAAATTATTTTCCTATATATTAATGGATAGTATACTTAATAATATTAAGGAAAGAGCATTAAATTCAAAAAAAAAGATATTATTTTATGAAACAGAAGACCAAAGAATTTTAAAAGCAGCATCAGAACTTTCTGAATTAGGTATAAAAATTGTTTTAGTTGGTGGCAGGGAAAAAATTCTTAACAATTTTAAATTATTTGATATTGATTTCAATGAAAAATTAAGTGAAAAAATATTCTTCATTGAAATTAATAATAATTTTGTTTCAAAACTTTCTAAAGAATTATATGAATTAAGAAAACATAAAGGTTTAACATTAGAACAAGCAACAGAACTTGTTCAACAAAGAGAATATTTTTCTGTGATGTTAGTTAAACAAGGATATGCAGATGCATTGATTGCAGGATCTATGACTGCCACAGGAAGAGTTTTAAAACCAGCATTACAAGTTTTAAGATTTGGTGGAAAAATTGTTAGTTCTTTTTTTACAATGATTTTTGAAGACAAAATCTTGTTGTTTGCTGACTGTGCTATGAACATATATCCTGATGCAGAACAATTAGCAAACATAGCAATAAACACTTCAGAATATTGTTACATGTTTGATATGATACCAAAGGTTGCAATGTTATCATTCTCAACAAAAGGTTCATCATATCACACATCTGTTGAAAAAGTTCGTGAAGCAACTGCAATTGTAAAAAGAAAAAAACCAAGCCTGATTGTGGATGGAGAATTACAAGCAGATGTTGCAATTGTTGAACATGTTGCAAGAATCAAATTAGTAAACAGACCTAATGATAAAGCTAATGATGAAAATTTAGTAATGGGCGATGCAAATGTTCTCATATTTCCAGACCTTAATTCAGGAAACATTGCACATAAACTAGTTCATAGATTAAGTAATTGCAGATCAGTTGGTCCAATAATTACAGGCTTGAAAAAACCTGTTAATGATCTTTCTAGAGGATGTTCAGTTCAAGAGATTGTTGATTTAGCAATGATCACACTTTTGCAGTGTAGATAGTAGAAACAAAAAATAGAAATCAATAACTAATCTTATACCTCAACAATCCACCAATTCCACCCAAACCATCAAGCTTCTTTCCAGCTTCATGATCTGAGGATATAATAAAAATATTACCTTGCATATTATCGACTAATTTCATTATTTTCTCTACAGAATAAAACCTTTCCTCTTGCCTTTTTTTATGAATAAATTTATCAGTTATCAGCAACTTAATAATTGCCCCAGACTCAGCAATTTTTTTAGTCTCGCGCAATCCATAAACAGCTTTACCTTCTTTGGAAATTTCAGTCAATAATTCTTCTACTAAATTAACTTCTTTTGCAATTCTATCTTGTTTTAGTACTGCTTGTACTTCTTGTCTTCTAAGAACTTCATTAATTGCATCCTCTTTTACAGATGAGCAAGTAGCTAACACAATCTTTTTCTTCACATCAGAACTTATTGATTCTTTCATAAGGTCTTCTTTCCAAAATGCAGGAGATGCAATCACAATATTTGATGGATTATACCTTTTATCATAAGCTTCAATTTGTTTAATAATTTCTTTATAAAAAGATTTAGTAATTGTAATCTTTTGATCTTTTTTAGCAACTTCACCTTGAACAGAACTTAATAATTCATATCCATATTTTTTACTAATTGCAAAGAACGCATCTTCTCTATCAAAAACACAAATAAGGATCTTAGTTTTATCACCTTTTACTGCTTCTTTTATTTTCTCAATTTGATATTTTAAAAATTTATTTTTCTCAATTGTAAATATTATTCCCGGTTCTAAATTAAATGTATGATGTTTTCCTTTTGACACATCTTCAGGACCTATAATAATTTTACCACTTACTCTTAAAATATTAGAATATTTATGAAATTCTATTTTTACAACAGAAATCCCAATGAAAATGCTTTTTTTAATAACTTTTACATTTCTATCAGAACCATCTCCTAATTTAATTTTCCTAATGGTCTTACCTTTAACAATATCTCCAGAATCTATTACTTGGCTCAAGTACCAAAGATCATCAAGATTCTCAATCTTTACTTTTAATATTCCTTTTTTCAGGTTCTTGTGTATGATTTGCATTTTAATACTTCTTTTCCAAATTTTTCATATATTTTTCCAACTTTAGAACAAACTTCTTTTCTTGAACCTTTCCTTTTTTCTTATTTTTCATGAATTTATATGCCTCATGAATTATGTGGTTCTTATTTTTAACAGACTTAAGTATTTCTTTAAATGAAGGAATAACTTTTATTCCTTTTAAATTTAATTCTATTTCTGTTAACCAAAAAACTTCTTTTGCCATTTCTTTAAAACTTACTTCTCCTTTTTTATGTAAAGGAATATATGCATTTTTAATTATTTTTATTTCATCTTTTAATACTTTTTTATTTGATCTTATAGGATATTTCTTAGGATTCAAAGCTTTACCATATATTAGCCTACATTTATCCAGTTTTTTCAAAAATCTATCCGGTTTTGCTCTTGTTTCTCTAGAGCATGGACTTTTAGCAAATAATTTATTATGTTTAAATTCCCATAAAGATAAAGGAACAATACAACAAGGTTCAACATCTAATGTATTTAGAGAAAATATTGCTCCTTCATATTTATTTTCAGTAACAATTGGAACAAAATCAACATCACTTCCTTTCCTCATTTCTCTTCTTACAAAGCTCCCTTTTATGTAAATTGCATAAAGTTTTCCTTTAGGTATAGCTTTAATAACTAATTGTCTTGATTTCTTTACTGCTTCAATAGCTTTTTTCTCTACCCTAGTCTTATTTTTCCAACTTTGCCAAAAGTTATAGTTTGTCATTTATATATATAAAAAGATAACATTTATATATAAATCTATTTATAATGACTTTATATAGATATGATTATCCTATATATATCTTTAATAGCTTAATTATATTAAATAAAACAAAAGGGTGGTAACTAATGTTTAGAAAAAATAAAAAATCACAAGAAGCTGGTGGTGGTTCTGCAGCTGTTTTAGTTGCAATAATCGCTTTTATGATTATATTATACATCTTATTTCTTCCTCCAGAAGAAAGAACACAATTATTAGATGGAGATAAAGCAGATGTTAATTCTGGAACTGGAGATAGTGGAACTGTACCCCCTGGTACTGGTTCTACAGGAGGTACTGATGAACCAGAAATAGATGAAAACATTTTATTATTAGATAATCCTGGAATGCTTAGTATACAAGGTGATAATAAAGTAAATCATATTATCCCAAAAATAAGATTATATGATAAACCTGGTAGTAAGATCCTAGAAGATTATTCTGGTTTTAATGTTAAAAGAAGTTTATTTGACAATAAACCAAAGATGTGGGAAATTGAAATAGAGGATTATGATAACACAGAAAATGTATTACTTAATTTTGATGTAAAAAAATCAAAAGGAGACATAATTATAAAATTTAATGGAAAAGAAGTTTATGAAGGATATTTATCTAAAGGAAATATAGAACCAATTCCAATAAAAGATAATTTATTACAAAAAAATAATAATATTAAATTTAGTGTTTCATCTCCTGGAATAAAATTTTGGAGCACTAATCAATATTATCTTGAGGATATTAAATTAATTGGAACAGAAATAGATATATCTCATTTAGAGTCTAAGAATAAATTCTATATTTCAGAAGATGAGATAAAGACAGCAAAAAAATTAGAATTAAAATATTATCCCATTTGTACTCCAAGTAAAATTGGTATATTAACAATAAAAATAAATGACCAAGAGGTATATTCAGGAACTCCTACATGTAATATCCAAAATAAGTTTGAATTCGGACCAGAATTAGTTCATTTAGGAAACAATGATATAGAATTCTCAACAACTGAAGGTGACTATGAAATTAATAGAGTAGATCTAAGATCAGAGGTAGAAGAAAGAGAATATTATACATATTATTTTAATTTAGCAGGAAAATATTTTACAGAAGATGATGAACCAGAATGTGGTGAAATAGATAATGAATGCCCAGCTGGTTGTGATGAAGATGATGATAAAGATTGTTGTTTTGATGAAAGTAGTGACAATTTCTGGTGTGATCTTGAAACAGATGACACAGATGATAGATGTGTTTCAGCTATGGACCAAGAAAAATGTTCAAGATGCTTAACAGGTTATGAAGATAAAAAAGGTAAAGCATCAGAAGTATGTGAAGGTATGTGTGGTGATGATAAAGATGACTTATGCCCAACAGATTGTAATATGAATTATGATAAAGATTGTTGTTATGAAGATAATGAAGACAATTATTGGTGTAATGATGTACCTATAACTGGAGTTGATAGTGTATGTGAAGCATCCATTACTTCAGGAGAATGTGATGATTGTGTTTCAACATATAAAGATAAAGGCGGAAAACGCCCTTCAGGTTGTGCAGAAATAGAAGTCACAGAGAAAATGTTAAAAAAAGGTTACAAAGTTATGCTTGATTTCGAACTTTTAGATGATGAAGAAGAAAAGAAATTTGAGATTAGTATAAATGGACATAAGGACATGATAATAACTGAAGAAGACAAAGCTTCAAAAGATATATCTTCTAGTGTAAGAGAAAATTATAATTATTTAAAAATAACACCAGATAAATCTTTTGAAATTAGTGAAATCAAAATAAGTTTAGAGGAGTAATTCATTTTTTTATTTTTTTACTTTTTACTTTTAAAAAAGAGGATAAATATAAATGCCACCACAAAATACCAGTACTGGAAGCAGTTCAACTAATCCCAGTACTCAGTTTC
>CAYWFN010000074.1:0-5017 GCA_964457715.1 uncultured Methanosarcinales archaeon
ATAAGGAGATTCTGGTCTTATCTTGCACCATGAGACTGATTCTTCAGGGTCTGCGCCTGAATCTGAACCATCAAACTCGTTGCCTGTGTTAATCATCACTGTGAAATCTGCACCATCTCTGAATATGTTTGTGTTTAATATATAATGTTTGACTACACCTGCACCTAATATGATTAAACCTGATTTTTCTATGTTTAAGTTTGTATCAATTGATGTGATCATGTCTTTGCAAATGTCAATTGTAAAATCAGGATGTTTTTTTTTAAAGAAATATATCATATCACCTAATGCACCGTCAGTGATTGCAGGACAGAATACTTTAATGTTATTTTTTGCTGCCCAATAAAGATATGATTCTTCATTATCAATGTATAGACCCATTTCTTTGAAAAATTCTTCTCCACTTAATGTTCTTTTTAATTGTAATTGTTTTTGATAAATTTTTTCTAAAAATGGCATAAAGTTTTTTTCAAAGTATGTGTAACGATCATTTGGAACAAAAATGTTTCCAGTTCTGTTTATTCCATTTTCTAATAACATTGCACCTGACACTCGTTGCTGGCCAATTGCAAAAGGTTTTAATGTTTTTATCATATCTTCTTCTATACCACCTGCAGTTGTAACCATCATGTTTATCATTTTGTGCTTTGTTAAGTACTTGATTATGTCCCTGATTCCTGATGTAATCATGTTTGAAGTAAATCCTAATGTGATGTGTGCTTTTGCTTTTCTCATTTGTTTGATTATATCTGCAGCAATCTTTAATCTAGTTGCTTGAAATCCTGTGTTAAAGTATGAATCTATGAATTCCTGAAAATTAAATTCTTTTTCAAAATCATAGCCTTTAACTTTAGGATGATCATCCAGTGTTACAAGTTTTTTAACATATTTTGATTTTTTTGGTTCTTGTTCATAAAATTTATGAAGTTCCATTTTTGTTTTCCTCCTTGATTTATTAAATGAAAATAAATAAAAAATATAAATAAATTAAATATTAATAAACAATGTCAATAAGATTATATTATAATAAAATAATAAATAATCTAAATAAAAGAATTAAGATCCAGATGTTCTAACTGTGTTTTGATAGTTCATGATATATTGGAAATTAGTTTGTGTTTTTAAATGTTATTGTAAGTTATCAAGATATTGATCACAAATTGATCTTTCTTGACGATATTTAGGGATTTCCTCACAAAGATCACTTCTACTATATTCCTTTGCAAGTTCTAATTTAAGTTCAATACCATTATCTGTACCATATTGTCTAAAATTCAAAAAAGTATCTATACATGAATCAACATCTGTAGCAATTTTACACACAGAATAATCTTCTTGGCGTTCACCAATCGAAACAAGACATTTATTTTCAATTATTATATCAGAAATCTCTTTACAAATTTTAATATCTTGTAAATCCCAAGCAACACGTTTAATACAATTACTTTTACTTTCTAAAGAAGATGCAAATTTGCAAACAGAAGTCTTATGAACATCCATTGCAACATATAAAACACAATTATCTAGCATTTCTATTTCAGAGATTTCTTTACATATTGAAGCTCTTTGTGAGTCCTGTGCAAGATGCATAATACAAGAATTACCAGTACTGCCATCTGCTCTACATTCTGAAATCTGTATTTTATATTCTTCAGGAATTGATTCACCACCATCACCACCACAACCAACTAAAACCATAGCAAGAACTAAAGTTAATATTATTAAACTGATAATTGTTTTGTTTTTCATGTTTTATCACCTTTTTTTATTATTTAAAATAATTATATGATTATAAGATATCATGCTATTATTGGGCTGCCTCTTGCACATAACCTCTCATCAGTCCTTAAGACAGCTATTTCTATTTTTTGTCCTTTTTTCATTTCTACATTTATTGTACTTATATCTTCTTTTTTAAGTTCAGAGAGAGGTACTTTTTTTGCAAGTTTTTCATCAATAAAAATATATATTTCTTTTATATAATCTTTATTTCCTCGCAGGTTGATTAATAAAATGTTTGATTCTGGATTTATCCCATGAATATCTGCACGAACAAGGCTCATGCAGCCATAAACTTCATGTAAATCATTGACATCCGTGCCAATTGCTACATTTTCTGTTTTTTCCCCATAATCAACTGTAATGGTATAACCTTTTTCATTATCATTACTATTGTTACAACCTATTAAAATAAATGAAATAAAAAATATTGAAATTACTAAACTTAATATTATTTTATGTTTCATATTTTATACTTTTTTTTATTATTCAAAATAATTATGAGATCATAACATATTATGTTATTATTGAGCTGCTTTTATTTCATCAATACATTCTTGTTTAAGATCTTCATCATCTATTCTTTCACATAAATTAAGATCATTTACTTTTACTGCAATCATCTGCACACAAGGATCTCTCAAAATTGTGCCTTCTAACTCTTTACAAGAATCAAGTAATTCCAAATTTTTATCTTTTTTTTCCCCACAACCTATTAAGATTATTGAAAGAATTAAAACAGATAAAAGTATGCAAAAGTTTAACTTATTTTTCATATCTTATCACCTTTTTTACATTTACTTAAAAAAAATAAAAAAAAATAAAAAAATTTAAACTGCTGCTTCTTTATGCATAAAGCCGCCAACAATCATTGCAATTGCTCCTACTAATGCTACGTAAAGTCCCCAGCCTATAGAAAACTCAGGAACTAAGCCAGCAAACATGCCTCCTGCTCCAGGTATTTCAAATGAAGCTATTTGATACATTGCTAAGCCAGCAACAATCACTGATAAAGCTCCTGCTCCAATTCCTGTCCATTTACCATATTGTGTAAATAGTAGTAAAGCTGCTGCAATTAATACTAATATCAAGAAAAACCATCCCATAGTAAATCCACCTGCTATTTCTTCCATACCTGAAATTATGCCAAATCCTACATTCCAAGCATTTTCAGTTACTTTTACTCCTGCAGATTCTGCTGCTAACCATGGCAAAAATAGAGATATTAGTAATAAAACAGCTCCACCTAGAGTCACCTTACATTTCATTAATTCTGCTTTTATATCCATTCTTTTTCACCTCCATTACATTTTTTTAAATGAATATTATTTAATCTACTCAAGATCTTCCATCAATTGGTCTAATAAATCTTCATATGCTTGTTCTAGTTCTGCATCTGACATATCTGGAGTAATTGATACTGATGCACCTGATTTATCTATAGTAAAGATATCATCTGAAACTCTTTCATTATATGAAATTGCTATCATTGTTCCATCAGTTGAACCCATTGGTCCAGAAGTATGAACCTCACCATATAAAGGAATTCCTTGTGAATTAAGACATCTTTCAATAGAAAAAGACATATCCCTTTCCATTCCTTCAACTAGATAACATGATAAAGATTCTCCTAAAACTGTTCTTGATTTAAGTGTAGTTACTGTATATTTATCTGGATCATTTATTAATGCATGATCAATTCTACTTGTAACAGGTATTTCTGTATCAATACACATAGATGGTATTCCTTCCATTTCAGTACATTGAGTAACTTTTTTTCCAATCATAAGTAAAGTTACTTTAGTTCCCATTGTAGAACTTTCTATTTTGATATTATCTCCTTTTTCATAAACAGTTGATTCACCTTCTATCTCACCTGTTCCAAATCCTATATCATCACCAGTAACAATTGATGATGTGGTTTGTTTATAATTTGCACTAAAACCACTTCTTTGTGAAATCAGTCCTATTAATTCTCCTTTTGCACCTTTAATAGAAGGTTTATTATTAGGATCATTAGGATTTTTATCTGGTATAACAGAAGATTCATCATCAGGGATTCTACCAGAAGGAATTTTTCCATATAATTCTTCATCAGAAACATCTCCTTGAACAGGTAAAAATTTTTCAACAGTGATGTATGGTTGATGTTCTTTTTTATTCATTTGAGAATAAAAAGCAATTCTACATAAACTTTCATCCTCCTGCACAAAAGTAAATCCATATCCACTCATTAACTCCTTTACAGGAAAATCTATAGAAATATATTCACCTTTTTGCACTGCAGGTGTTATTGTAAAATCTCCTACTATTTCTCCTGTTTCTTCTAATTGTTTTAATGTTTCATAATCAAGAGTTTCAGGATCCCATGGTTCTGTTATATTTTTAATATAAAAAAGCTTTGTTACATCACAATTCTCTTTACTAATTAGTTTATGTGTATAAGCTTCAACTTTTAAATTTAAGATTGCATTTTCAACATTTTTAATTTCAGAAATATTAAATTTTGCAATAAAACCATATGTTTCTGATGTTTCAAGCCACTCTCCAGATAAATAAGCATGAGGATTTGGTGTTCCCTTAAAATGAAATTCATCTGTTACAACACTAATAGTATTATTTTCAGTTAAATAATATTTATCTTCTACTGAAATTAATCTTTCCTTATGTGTTGCTTCACGTTTACCACCACAACCACTTATCAAAAGTATAGAAATAATTAAAATAGCAATCAAAATACTTGATTTTTTCATATTACCACCTTTTTTTAATGAATATTTATTTATATAGAGAAATCCTTTTTAAATCTTTCTTTAAATTGTTCAAACCTATCATCTTTAATTGCATCCTGCATTTGTTTCATTAAATCATACATGAAGTGAATGTTATGATAGGTTTTTAATTGATATGCAATTGGTTCATCGACTTTTGTTAAGTGATAGATATATGCTCTTGTATAGTTTTTGCATGCAGGACATGTACAGTTCTTGTCTATTGGTGATTGATCATCTTTGTATTGTTGTTTATTGATCTTAACAACTCCTTCAGAAGTAAATAAATGATTGTGTCTAGCGCATTGTGTTGGATAGACTGAATCAAAACAATCCATTCCCATTGAAACTGCTTCGACAATGTCAAGAGGATTACCAAGTCCCATGATGTATCTTATCTTGTCTTTTGGAAAATGTTCATTACCTATCTTCATCATTTCAAACATGTCTTTTTTTTGTTCACCGAT
>CAYWFN010000075.1:0-4902 GCA_964457715.1 uncultured Methanosarcinales archaeon
GCGGTAAAATAAATATAGGCTGAACATTATTATTTGTCATATTATCATCCCCCATAATTTTAATTAAAATTAGCCTTAATTTGTAGTTTTGGGAATTCCTTTCTATATATAAATGTTATTGTTTATTTATATTTATTAGAACTACTTTTCTATTCCTAATACAATTTTTATTGCATCATACTTATGTTTAACAAGTCCCCTTGCTATTGGCATCATCTTGTTCCAAGAGTTTTCATATTTATCAACCAATTGGTCTCTAGCTTCATCAACAGAAAGTCCGCTAATCCTAAAAGTATAGTCTGCTAAAGCCAATAAATTATCAAAATGAGACATTCCATCTGCACTCGCAAGAATTTTTGCTTCTATTGTAAAAGGAACATAATTGTTATCAGATGAATGTGTTAATATGCAATGTCCAATTTTAGCAATATCATTAGGACAATAACCTGCTTTTATTAATATATGCCTGCACTCATGTTCACCGTATTTATGATGTTCTTTAGGATGTCCATCTAATTTACCCATATCATGCAACCATGCAGAAGCTTCAACAATTCTTTTATCAGCAACAAATTCTTCAAAATGTAACATTTTCACTAATTCTTCAGAATAATTAACAACACTCCTGATATGTCTTTCCCAATCCCAATTTTGGTCTTTGCACAAATCCAATATAAATTCTTTGACTTGATCTATCATAACACACAGGATTAACTAATACTTTATATATTTAATTATAATAGAAAATATAAGAACTATCTCTTCATCTTTCTTCTTCTTTTCTCTTTCTTAATCTTTTTACGTTGCCACTTCCAACGCATTTGCTTTCTCTTCTTCCAACGTCTTGAACTTCTTTTCATTATATATTAAGAAATAGTGTCTATTTATAAAAGTATCGTGAAACGATTCTTTTATGCTTAAAAATATTTTATTTTTATTGTATAAATTTAACCTTTAATATAATCTACAAAACACTCTCTTCAATAGAACTTTGTGCTAATAAATTCTTTGCAGCTGATATTAATTGTGGTTCATATTCAGTTGGAATTACAGCACCTGCTGCAAACTGGTGTCCACCAGTTTCACCTTTGACTCTGTCAACAATCTCTTTCATTAATTTTCTTAAGTCTAAGTTAGGGTCTCTTTTTATTCCTGATATTCTTAATGATATTTTTGTTGATCCATCCTCTTTTCTTGCTAATGACATTATGAATGTATTATCAAGAACATCATTTGAATGTGAAATTATTGAAGCTAAAGTACCTATTATTTGTGGTCTAATATGTTCACCTGCATTTATTATAAGATAACCTTCACCTTTTTTAACAAATAATTCTGTATCTTTATTTTTATTATACCATCTGATTGCTTCCATTAATTCTCTTTTATAATCTTGTTGATTAACTAAAGCTTTTTTTGTTATTGTTTTATCACCAAGGCATGTACCAATACCTAATGATGCTTTGTTCATTCTACCACATGCATTTAATAATGTTGAAAATTGTCTTGCATCTTTTGTTGGTGAATGTTTATCTTCATTATTAATTAAATATATTGGTCCAATTATATCTTCAGGTTTTGTTTCTGATGCTCTTCTCATAATAATTCCAGTTACTAATCTACTAACTTCTTCATCATTAAGGTCTGTTAATTTTCTCCATTCACCACCTTTTTTAGGATTTATATTAAGGTTTTGTAAAAACTGTATTGCTCCTGATTCTGTACCTGAAACACCTGGTATGAAAATATCTGTACTATATTCAAGTATTTTGTGTAATGGTTTTGTATTTGCTCCAAAAAATCTTAAACCTGTTTTTACAGTTATTAGATTTTTTTCTATTGCTGTGTTTAATATATCTTTATTAAGTTTTTTAAATCCTTTTTTTTCTTGCAAGTCTCCTATAGCCCCTATTATAGCTATATGTGCAAGATTTTGTATTTTTTCATTACATTCCTTTGCAAAATGATAAACAACACCAGAACCACTTATTTCATCAGTACCATTTATTCCAAATAAATGTGGATTAACATGGAAGATGTTGTCATTTATGTCTTCTATTTTTTGTGGTGAATGGTGGTCTAGGATTAGGATTTGTTTGTTTATTAATATTTTCTTTATATTTTCTAATTGTCCACTCCCTAAATCTGTGAAAATATAATATTCATAATTTTCATTAACTAATTCTTTTAATAATTCTTTTGTAAGTAATTGTACAATAGATATTGCGTATTTTCTATTTTCTAAATTAAGAAGTCTAATTAAGATTGATGCTGCGCTTATTCCATCTGCATCTAAGTGAGAAATTATTCTTATTGGTTTTGTTTTGTCGAACTTGTTAAAGAAAGTTTTTGCTTTTTTTATTTGTTCAATAAATTGTTCATACACTTGAGTCCACCATATGTTGGGATTGGTGGTTGTTTTAAAAATGTTGTTGTTTTATTTAATTTTTTAGCTTCTTTTAAGATAATATTAAAATATCTGTTTATTCTTTTTAGATAATGTGGTGCTCTACTTTTGTAATATTCAAATTGTTGAACTCCTATACCAATTGTAATATAATTTGTTATGAAATCTGAGAATACTTTTTTTATTATTTCTTCTTTTTTTTCAAATTTAGACATTTTTTCTGCATATTTATTTATCCACATTAAAATTTCTTTTTCATTATCTATGTGAAATATAATTGTTGAAACATCCCAAGTAGGTTTTGAATATACTGCTAATTCAAAATCAAAATAAATAAATTTTCCATTGGATTTCCTTATATTTTCATCATTAATATCTCCAAGTGCAATGATGTTGGGGAAATTTGAACACAGATTTGTATTCTCTTCTATGAAATCTTTTAATTTCTCAGGATTTGTATAATAATTTTTAACTAAATCTTTATGTTTTTCTAGACGAATAAAAACTCTTTCAAGATTAAGATTTCTAAAATCTTCATTATTTTGAATTATTTTTTCTAAAGATTTATGGTTTTTGATGGATGTTGTTTGGAATCTTATAAAATCTTCAAAATAATCCTTAAAATGCAGATGTTTTAATTCTTTTTCAAATTCAGTAATAAAAAAATTCTCTCCATGATATACTAAATTAAATGTGTTAAATAACTCGAATCTCTTTGCTAGCTCATATACTAACATTTCTTTATTTACAGAATGAGATAGTTTAACAATATATTTTTTTGAGTTGTTTGTGTTTAATATTACTACGTGGCTTTTTGGTGTATTCCTATGTACTTTTGATTCTGTAATAATTATATTATTATTTAATGTTTTTGAGAGGTGTTTAGAAGGGTTTTTCATAAATTCTTTAAACTTCACCATTTATAATATCCCCTTTTATTTTTGTAAAAAGTGTTTTTTTAGTTTCACAATAATATGTTTTGGAATCTAATTCATTATTAGATTGCAAGCTCTCAATCAAGCAACCCCCAGAACAAATGCTAAAATATTCACATTGACATTTATTTTTTAGTAGTTCATATCTCGCAAAAGGTAGTTCCATAATTGGGTTTTTTACAATTGTTTCTAAATTATCTATATTTAAATCTCCAATATATGTCTCTGGCATATGTGTACTTCTTACACATGTGTATACTTTTCCATCGTAGTTTACTGCCAAAATTTGATAACATGAGATTGTTGAATATTCACAGCATCCACTTCTTCCTATTTTCATTGATTCAATAATTGTGGTAAATGGTCTAAATTCAAATTTTTTACCTTCTTTTTTCCAGAGTTCGTAGAAATTGAGTAAAATGGTGGTCATTTCTTTGTTAGTTGGTACTATTTCCTTATTATTTAGACAATCTCCAACAGGAGTACATAGATTTAGACCTACTGCAACATTATATTTTTTATAATTGTTGAAAATATGTTTTTCTTTTCCTAAAAAATCTTTTGTTACTACACTTATTATTCCTGTTTTTTTTGTGTTTGTGTTTGAGCTTTGTCTTAAACATTGTTTTACTTTATGGCTTATGCTTTTTCCATTACTATCTTTACGGTTTTTGTCTTGAATTTCATCTAATCCATCATAACTAAAACCTAGCTTAAAGCCTAATGATTTGAGAAAGTTTAGTCTTTTTTTATTTGGGAAGCTTCCATTGCTTTGTATAGAATTAGATATTTTAAGATTTTTAATGTTGTATCTGTTTTCAAATTCAATTATTTTTTCAAAGAAATGATCTTTCATGAGTAATGGTTCACCTCCAGTCCAAGTGAAATGTGCAAAGTTATCATTATATCTTAGAAAATTGTGTATTGTTTTTTCTAGTATATCTATTGTCATTCTATTATTATTTTTATCAGATTGGGAACAGTAATTACATCTAAGATTACAAGAATCTGTGATTCTAACTACCGTATTAAAATCTAATTTCATTTTTGAAGAAAAATTTAAAATTCTATATATTGTGGTGATGAACTCATTTCATGTGGTCTTTTGTACATTTGATTATCTTTATTTTCTTTGGATTTTACTAATGGTTTTTGTTCATTAATAATCTTATTTAATCTTTGATCTCCAAATTTGTTTTGATAATTTTCTACAATATTTTTTAAATTATTTTTTTCCATTTTATCAACCTCCATATATTTTAAAATGC
This sequence comes from uncultured Methanosarcinales archaeon, assembly GCA_964457715.1. Lineage (GTDB taxonomy): Archaea > Nanobdellota > Nanobdellia > Woesearchaeales > CAXGTL01 > CAXGTL01. The sequence goes on from CAYWFN010000075.1 coordinate 4,611, forward strand.
TATATCTATATCAATATCTACATCCATATCAGGATCTACATCATAATCTCCATCAAGGTCTGGATTGCCTATGTCTAGATCTGAATCATAATCTCTATCACTACAGAATCTATATCTTAGATAAATTATGTTGTCATCTATAATAGTTGGTTTTTGTCTTAATAAATAATCTATACTCATTTTATCAACCCCCAAAATTCTTTTACTTTCTTTTTTTGAAAGTATACATCTTGTATGGTAAAGCAAATATATATTCCTTTGGAATGGTGTGTATATCCTTGTATTAATGTGT
>CAYWFN010000076.1:0-4772 GCA_964457715.1 uncultured Methanosarcinales archaeon
AGATTTTTGGGAGATGTTGTACTGCTACTTCTATTGGTTGAATCACATGTTTAATATATTTTTCATTATTTTCATTGTTATAATGCCAAAGAGAATCTTTTATGTCATTTAATGTTACAAGTGTGGTCTCATCAAAAGATGCAACTCTTGTTCTTCTTAATTCTGCCATATGTGCACCAGTACCTAATTCAAGACCAATATCATGGCATAATTTTCTAATATATGTGCCTGCTTCACATCCAACTCTAAAAAGTATATCTTGATCTTTTATATCTAGAATTTCAATATAATATATTGTTCTTTTTCTTAGCTGTCTTTTAATTGCACTTTTTACTGGTGGCATTTGTTCAATTCTTCTAATAAAACTATTAATTGTTGCTTTTATATGATTTTCATCTACTTTTTTATGCAAATGCATTAAACAAACATATTCTTTTCCTGCAATTAATAATGTTTGAACAATTCTTGTACCTCTACCAATTGCAACTGGTAAAACACCTGTAACTTTAGGGTCTAATGTACCTGAATGTCCTGCTTTTTTAATATTAAGAATCTGTTTTGCATAAGCTGTTACTTGATGTGATGTCGGACCTTTAGGTTTATCTATATTAATAATACCATAATTAATAAGTTCTTTAACTGTTCTATTATTAGGATCACAGCCAAATTTATCAGAAGTCTGAGCTTTTTTCTTGATTAATATTTTTCTACTTGTTTTTTCAAATGGTAAACTTGTTGTCATTTTTATACTCTCTTATGGGTTAGTATTGGTAGAATTAATTTGTTTATTAAGTTTGTGGTTTTTTAGCTTCCACTTTTGGTGCTTCTGGTTGTTTGTTGTCTTGTTTTGTTTCTTGTTTTTTATTTTTAGATTCTTTTGTTTCTGTTTTTTCTTCTTTTTTCTGTTCTTTCTTTGGTTCTGATTTCTTTTCTGTAGGTTTTGTTTCTTTTTTTTGTGGTTGTTCTTTCTTTGCTTTTATTTTGTCTTTAGTTCTTAATTTCTTTTCATCTTTTGTTTCTTTAGACTTTGTTTCCCCACCTTTTAATTTGTCAACAACTTTTCCTAAAGCACCTTTTTCTTCTTTTTTCTCTTTTTTAAATACTGTGTATTCATGTCCTTCTAATTCAGCTGTTACAATCCCTTCTTTGTTTTTAATAGTTTCAACTTTAACATGATGTGGAGGGTTCTTTATTCCATGTTTCCACAGATGTTCATTAAGAACTTTTCCTATTTTAACATTATTAATATCAGTTTTCATATGTCTTGCTAAGAACTCTTTTAATACTTTAACAGCTTTTTTTGAACGTTTCCATTTAGGTGTTTTAAGAAAACCTTTTCTAAGTGGAACATTGTATACTCTTTTTAGTTCTTTTTCTTCTGCCATTTATTCTTTACCTATGCTTTTGTTTTAGTTCTTCTCCAAGATCTTTTTACAACAGTGTGACGTCCAGGATGAACTCTTCTTGTTTTTCCATACTTTTTTGGAACTGTCCAAAAAGGCGCCCACCTAGTTTTTTTATGTAATTTTGATAATCTGATTTTTCTTCCTTTTGATTTATGTCTTGCCATTTTTTATTCTTTGACCTCTTTTTTAACTTCTTCTACTTTCTTTTCAGGAAGTGTTTCTTCTTTTTTCATAGGTGCTTGTGGTTTCTTTTCAATAATTTCTTTTTCTGGTTGTTTTATCACTTCTTTTTTCTCTTCTTTTACTAGTTCTTTTGGTTGCTCTTTGACTATTTCTTTCTTATCTTCTTTTACTATTTCTTGTTTTTCTTCTTTGTCTTTTGGTTTTGACTTTTCTTTCTTTGTTTCTTTAATTTTTTCTGGGATCTTTACTTTTGGTTGAGGTTTATAAAGTTGAGAAGCGATTTTGTCTAAAAATGATTTACCTTTTGGAGTTAGAATTCTTCCTTTATGCACTCCTTTATCTTCTTTTTTAACAAATCCAGATTCTTCTAATTGTTGTAAAGCTTTTCTTATAATAGAACCAGATCCTCTATAAACTTTGTCAGGTTTATGCCCTCTATTCTTTCTGCCACCATACTTTTTTCTTAGTTTTGAAGTTCCAATTGGTCCTAATTTATATAAACTTCTTAATATTGCTGCTAATCTAAAATACCACCAATCTGGATTTATAGGAGGTTTTTCTTTGTGAACCCCTGTTTTAACAAAATCTGACCATGTAGGCTTTTTGAATCCTAATTTCTTTAATTCAATTGCAGCTTTTTCTATTAATTGGTTTGGATCAATATCATATATACTTGCCATACTCACTTCACTCCGTTACGTTCGTAGCATAAAAATCAAAGATTTTCATACATAGTAGTTGAAACCTCTAATTTATTTATAAAAGTATCGCAAAGTGATGCTTTTATGCTCAAAAATTATATAATAATTTTTGTTGTATAAATATTACTATTGTTACCCTACTATACTAAGAAGTTAAACCCATATATTGGAATACAAAAGTTATTTATATAGTTTTTGGTTAAAATATGTGCATGGTTCGTTCGCACTTTTCATTCTAAGTATTGTCACATGAAAAGCCCTGATAGTGTTATCATTAATCTGTGTGCTCACTGGCCTTACTGGCACCATGCACATCAGAACTTAAAACAAGCTCCTAACATCAATATAATCTTCAACTGAATCATCTTTAAGCATTTGTGCCATTAAATCTATGAATACTTGTTTTATTTGATATATTAGGTTTTTTTGTATTATTGATGTTTCTGTTAATTTCTTTATTATATTATTTTGTTTATTTATTTTTAGTTTTAGAAAATCTTGTTCTTTTAATGTATTTGATAGTAATTCAACAAATTTATCATGTTCTTTATGAAAATCTTTGACAAAATTAGAGAACATCTTTATTTCAACTTCTAAATCAACTAAGTTCCAGTTTTGTTTATTGACAAAGGTTTTGATTATCTTTTCTGCTTTTATACCATCTCTTGTTAAGAATGTTACTTTTAGTTCTGCTAAGTAATGTGCTAGTCCAATTAGGTTTACATTTATTAATTGTTTTAAGTTTATTAAGTTTAATAATCTTTGTTGTTTGCTTATCAAAGAGTTTAGTTTTTTTTTGTCAAGTAAATTGATATCTTGTAAGTATAGTTCAGTCTTATTTGTGTTAGTTTTTATTGGTTTGATTAAGATTTTATTGAATTGATATACTAATTTTTCAACATCCTCTAATTCATCTGAATCTTTTTTTAATTGTTGAATATCTTTAATTTCTGCTTGTTGAAGGTCATGTTCAGAGATTTTTATTAGGAAATTATCTACTTTCATTTTATACGAATTTATCAAGCTTACTTTGATTTTGTTCCTCCAATAATTCAGTTATATCATAACCTAAGACTTGAAATATTTTTTCTACAGATGGGATTATCTGATTTTTAGTATAGTATTCAGAATCATAATCTTCTTGTTTTATTTCTGAAGGTAATCTTGCTCTGTCTCTTATTCTACCTTTACCTGTTGTTATGATATATTTAATTAATGAACCTGGGCCAACATCATAACCTTTTTCTAACATTCTCATGGCTGCTGCAACATGAGGTCCAATAGCTTCATAATCTTTTATTTTTTTTTGTAATTGTGTGTATATTGTTACTTTATCTTTTGTTATTTTTTTTAATCTTAGGTCTTTTACTGTATTTTTAACATAATCAAATGCCTTGTTCGCATCACCTTCTACTAAGACAATGTTTAGAACATTTTCTTGAACTTGTTTTGCAATAAAGCTTACATTCCTACGTACACTTTCAAAACCTTTAACTTTTATTGAACCATTTTCACTTAATAATGCATACCTTTTCTTAGCACCATAAGTTCCATGTTTAACAGATACAAAAATTCCTGTAGGAAAACAATCTTCATATTCTAGTTCCATTAATTCTGGAAGATCTTTATTAATTTCTATACAAAAGTCTTTTGCATCTTGTTTTGATTTGTTTTTTAGTAATATGAAAACAGAATCAGTGTCACCATAAAGTATTCCAAAACCTGCTTGTTTTGCTTTATCAATAACTTGTAAAATATAGTCTCTACAAAATCCTGTTATTGATCTTGCACAATCAATAGAATACCATCTTGCAGATGAAAATGCTAGGTAACCATAGAATGCATTTGAAAGTATCTTCAGTGCTTCTGATCTTGCATTTAATAGTAATTGCTGATCTTTGCCTGAATCTTTTATTATTTCTTTGACTCTCATTCTTCTTGTAACAATTTCTTCTAATATTGATGAAATGAAGCCTTTTTTGTTTTCGCAAAACCAGTATTCCTTGTCATCAGTTTGTATTTTATTTGTTGTACCTCTACAACATCCACAATTAATTGTGCTTGGTGAAATATTATGAGAAATTATTACACTTGGGTAGAAACTTCTAAAGTCAATTATTACTATATTTTTATATAATCCTGGTTTTGGTTCAAATACAAAACCTCCTTTGTATGTAGATGTTAGTCTATCTCTTTTTAATTGATAATATGGTTTATTTGGTATTAGTTCATTATATTCTGTTGTTTTCTTTAATATAAAGTTTTCAACTAATTGTGAAAAACTCATTCTTGTTATTCTGAACAAAGGCAGTCCTACTATTTTTAATAATTCTTCAATATTTGGAAAGACTTTGTGTAATAATTTTAATGTTAATTCAGCATCTTGCAAATTGTATTTGCAAAATTTTTCTATTTCTTTAGGATTCTTGTCCCATGTAATTGATAAGTTTTCTATATTAACATCTAATTTTGTTTCACCTAA
>CAYWFN010000077.1:0-4649 GCA_964457715.1 uncultured Methanosarcinales archaeon
CTAGAAATAATACAAAAACATTCTTTATTTTCATTAATACCACCTTTTTTTTAATTTTATTAATTAGATGTCAGAAATTGAAAATGTCGAAAATTGAAAATTTTCGAGCATGATCATAAATGCTCTGCATTTATGACATTTCTGATCATGATCAAGAACTATTGAAAGTTCTTGACATATATGAGTTATAGGAAAGTTATATATAAACTTAACTCAAAAAAATAAAAATAAAAAATATTCTAACAAAAAAAAATTCTAACATTTTTCCAAAAATTTTTCACATACTCTTTCGCAACATTTATAAACTAATCTTAATCCTAAATATATGTGATAATATGGAATACACAACACTTTTCATGGACAAATAAAAGCATACAGCTTAGATTGCAGTGGATAGTGTTTTTTTTGTTTCTTAAACAACATTTACCCAAGGAATTACATCCCAGGGATGGGGCCCTAAGACAATATTGCTTTATAAATAAAACACAAAGAGGAAATCAAAATGCAAGACATAATACAAGTAAAAAACTTGAAAAAAAGCTTTAAAACCTTTAAAAGAGAAGCTGGCCTATTTAGTGCATTCAAATCCTTGATATCAAGGAAGTACAAAATAGCACATGCATTAAAAGGAATCAGTTTTGAAATACCAAAAGGTGAAATATTAGGATTTATTGGACCAAATGGTGCTGGTAAATCAACTACAATAAAAGCCTTGTCAGGTATACTTTACCCTAGTTCAGGCTGTGTCAAAGTATTGAATTATATCCCTTGGAAAGACAGAGTAAAATATGTTAAGAATATTGGAGTAGTATTTGGACAAAAGCACCAGTTACATTGGGACCTCCCACCTATTGACACATTTTACTTGAACAAAGAACTGTATCAAATACCTGATAGATTATTCAAAGGAAGATTGAAGTATATGGTTGAATTATTAGATCTTAAAGAAACTATAAAAACACCAGTAAGGTCTCTTTCATTAGGTGAAAGAATGAAGTGTAAACTAGTAGCAGCCCTTTTACATAATCCAAAGATTGTATTTTTAGATGAACCAACAATAGGATTAGATGCAATTGCAAAACACAAATTAAGAGAATTTGTTAAATATGTAAATCAAAAATACAAAACTACATTCATTATAACTACACACAACATGGATGACATAGAAAAATTATGTAAAAGAATAGTAATAATTAATCATGGAACCATTGTTTATGACGGACCATTGAATAAGATCAAAAAAAAATATGTTAAATATAAATTTTTAGATATCAAATTTGATGAAAAAATTCCAAGATTCAAGTTCCCTGGTTGTAAAGTAATTGACAAAGAAAAATATGAACTAAAAATTGAAGTAAACACTAAAAAACAATCAGTAAAAAAAGTAGTAGATTATTTAATCAAAAATTATCCATTTGAAGACATGATAATAAGTGATCCACCTATTGAAGAAATTATTCAATTAATTTACAAATCAAAGAACAAAATAGAATAAAAACAAATGATAAAACAAATAAAACAAAAAATAAAAGAAAATATTGCATTAATGAAGATTGGATTCAAGATAGCATTAGCTTACAGATTCCATGGGGTAATTAATCTAATTATGACTCCAATTTCATTAGTAGTATTTTATTTTTTATGGAAATCAATTTATTCATATACTGGTCAAACTCTAATTAGAGGATTTACATTTCAAGCTTTGATTGGATATTATGTATTATCAATGATAGTTGCATTTTTAACATGGAGTCATTCAGATAAATGGTTAGAGCATCAGATTAGACATGGTGATCTAATATTTAAATTAGTACAACCATTAACACATATTAAAAACGAATACTTTTCAGAATTAGGCGTTCATTCATTTACAGTAATAATGGAAATAATTCCACTATTTATTATAGGAGTATTATTTTTCCATTTACCATTGGCTTCAATAACAAATACAATCTTATTTTTAGTTTCATTAATAATGGCTAATGTTTTGTATTTCCAAATGACATATTTAGTTGGATTGTCAGCATTTTGGTTAAAGAGAATTGATGGTGTTAGAAGAATGAGAACTCCATTAATAGCATTTTTATCAGGAGGAATATTACCATTAACATTTTTCCCAATGTTGTATACAAATATACATCACTTATTACCATTTCAATATGTAAGATATGTACCAATAATGATTTACTTAGGAGGAAGTCCATTAACAAAAAGCCTTATGCTGATGCTAGGACAACTTATTTGGATATTATTATTTTATGTAATAATCAAAATAGTTTGGGATAAAGGTTATAAAAAATTTTCAGGTGTTGGAACATGATTAGATATGGAAAAATATATTTAAAATTTGTAGCTCTTGATTTAAGTAGTGAATTAAGGTATAAATTAAATATTGTAATGAAATTCATAAGTTTAATTACAATGGATTTTATTGGTCCATTGATCGCTATTTTAATTTATTCAAGTACTCAAGGATTGGGAATTCCTGGATGGAGTTTTTATGAGTTTTTATTATTCCAAGGAACATTAACATTGACCTTAGGATTAGGCCATGCATTCGCATTTAGATTTGCATGGGAAGTTATGGATATGGTAAGACATGGTGAATTTGATAGAATAATGGTAAAACCATTAAAACCTTTAACATACTTATTTTTAGGTTCATTTGATTTTCCTGGTTGCGCAGAAATCATGGCTGGTTTAGTTATAATAATTATAGCATTATTAAATCTTAAACTAGGAGCAACTATGTATTTTATACCTTATGTAATTTTCATTTTACTAGGATACTTATTTCAACTAAGTGTAGGAATATTAATAGCATCAATTGCATTTTTATTTATTCAATCATGGGCTTTATTTGATGTATGGCGTCACTTAACTAATTTTGCTAGATATCCATCTATTATATTCAGCTTAACAATAAGATTTGTGATTTCATTCATATTCCCAGTTGCTATAGCATCATATTATCCAGCAGCTACTTTACTTGGTAGATTATCCACTATTGAAATGATTTTACCAATGATAGCTGTAGTAATATTCTTTATAGTTTCATTAATATTCTGGAAATTTGCTATGAAAAAGTATTCTAGTGCCGGTGGATAAAACAAAAACTATGATAATATAACCACAATCTTTTTATTTGTTTTTAAATTTCCTTTTTATATGGTAAATTATGAATTAAATGAAAATGAATTAGAACAAGTTGCTAAAAGAAGCAGATTAACTGGGTATACAACATTACATGGATGGGACCATACTTTAAGAGTTGTTAAATATGCTAAGATAATTGCTAAAAAAATATGCCCAGATAAGATCAATGATGTTCTGATTGCTGCTTATTTTCATGATTCTGGAAGATTAAGTGATGAAGGTGGTCAAAAGCATGCTTATGATGGTGCTAAGATATGTGAAGCTTGTATTAATAAATACTGGCCTCTTGCTAATAAAAAATCTATATTGTTTGCAATAAAACACCACGCTGATGGTGAGTCTCCATCTGGATCTTACCCTGTTGTTAAGAATTATGATTTTGGTGTTGTTGTTGAGATTGCAATGTGTTTATGGGATGCTGACAGGCTTGATTTAGCTAGAATGCATGAATATAGACCTATTAAAATAGAATATTTGAATTCAAAGTTTGCTAAAGAATTTGCTAATTCTAAAGAACATTATGCTTTATATGATTCTAAATAGTCCTAATATTAAAAGATTATAGTTTATGAACTAATACTTTATATACCAAACCTTTATATAGTTGTTTTACTATATAAGGCTTGAAATTGAGAATTAGGCGCTCTTCTGATGAAGAATTAGATGAATATAAGGATTGTGATAGGGATTACACTAGTTCTGAAAAAAACTATGATAAAAGAGATAAAACAAAAAACCTATTTATTTAGTTAATATTTCTTAAATCTTGAATAATAATAAATCAATGCTCCAAGTATAGCTCCTAATGTATTGATTATCAAGTCCTGTACTACATCTATATACATTTCTAATGGCCCAAACCCATCACCAGGACCTGCCATTAATATGCCTTCTCCTTCACCAAGTATCATATAACCAGAAAACTCTATAATTTCAATTAAAACACCAAATGCTAATACAATACTCACAACTAAGAAAATCAATGTAATTGTACTCAAAGTCTTGATATTGAACTTTTTTGCAATGAAATTAAATATGATATATGCAAATATTAATGTAATCAAGAAATGACCAATTGTATCATAAGCAAGAATCCTTGTATTTTCAAATTCATAAAACTTAAAACTACCTAAATTATGTATTAAGAATGCCAAAATCAATAAAATAAATTCAGTTTTGCCACATTCTAGTTTCTTACTTAATAACAAAAATAAACTAATCATAACTAATGCAATTATACTATCAATCATCCATTGAGAAGATTTTGTAATATTATAAATTAAAAGTGCTATAAATATAATCATAGATACAAAGTATATTGGTAATAGTTTTTTATTCATGTTAAATTTAATTATAATCAATTAGTATATAAAATTATCTTTGATATATTATCGAAAATCATTCGATTTTTTCAAAGTAAACTTATTATTAAATAATTTATATTAAACTATATATGAAGCGCTGGCACAAAACAGGATTATTAGCAGCATGCC
>CAYWFN010000078.1:0-4637 GCA_964457715.1 uncultured Methanosarcinales archaeon
TATCCATGGCCAAAATGAAATAGGTTCTTGTGTTGGGCATCCTTTTTCATCAACAAGCATTCCTATAGGAGTATCAGGACATTCATCAAATTTGTTTACAACTCTATCTTTATCATCATCTAAATTTTCTTTTTCTGTTTCTGTACAACCAATATATTTTCCTTGTTTAATTACTTCCTGGCCTTTAGGTGATCTTGGACATTTTTGGTCATTCTTATTTTTTATACTATCTTCATCATCATCAAACTCGCCTATTTGTGATTTACTACAACCTATATGAACTCCTCTTTTGTCTGATTCCTCATCTTCAGGAGTGTCAGGACATTTATCTTCATCATCTGAAACTCCATCTTTGTCTGCATCTTGTTTTACTCCACTGCACCCATTTTCATCAACTATTTCGCCTATAGGTGTATTAGGACATGAGTCAAATTCATCAGGTACTTCATCTTGGTCAGAATCTTGAACTATAATTAATTTTAGATCTTCAATCTTATTACCAGCAACATCTTCTGCTAACCAACATATAGAATTATTTGATGTAACATAAAATTCTTTAACATAATTAGTATCTGGTTTGCATTCTTCTTGTTTTTTATAAACTCCATACTTAATTTCATCATGTTTACAAGCATTTTTATTATCATCACATTCTATTCTTATTTTCATACCTTTATTAGTAAGTTCTTCATCAAGTGAAATGATTGGTGGTTCATTATCTTCTCTACATTCTTCAGCACCTGCAGCCATTGCCTCATATGGTCCAGAATAATTTACATTTCCCGAATTCATAATTCCTGCATTATTAATTCCTTTGATCATTATCTTATATTTTCTTTTCTTTGTTAAACTAGCACCTTGAATCTTTAATTGATTTGTATCTGAATATATTTCATCAACAACATTCCTGTCATAGGAATTTATAACAGAATAATTAAATCCTTTAATTCCAGACTCAGGATCATGTGCTTCAACATTAAGAGTTAATCCATATTTTCCATTTTCATCAGGACAAAATTGATTTTGTAATGATGAAATTTTAGTAATAACAGGTGGTGTTGTATCTACAACAAATTCATAAACAAGTTCTGCTGTTTTTTGTTCTTCTGTTAGATCTCCAATCGGTTTTTTAGCAGGATTTGTTTGACACTTGAAATAATAAGAATGGTTTCCTGGTTCAAATGTTTCACTATTTTGATTATTACGCTTTAAATGTATTAAATCCCCATCTCCAAATAATTTAAGAGCTTCATTAGGGTTCTTATTATTTTTATATTTACAATATGCAAACATATTAGTTTGTATTTTAAAATTAGTATTTGTTCTTGAGATATATTTACTAGGTTCTAAAACAGTAATTGTTAATTGTTCTTTTTTAACTTCCAAATCAAGTATACTTTTATCAGTTTTTAACCCTGATAAACTTTCACAAATTATATTATACTTATATTTACCTAATTTTAGTTCTCCTGATTCATCTTTATGTTCTTCAAATTTAGATAAATCAACTAACATTTCATGATCAAGACTATAACTGTTTTCTGATCTATCTGATTCTGAATCAAAGAACTGCATTTCATTGTAATTTTCAGATAAACCATACTTACAAACTGTTTTCTTATTTGTCTTTACAATTATGGTTGTTTCAGCAGGATGACAATTAATAATTGGCCTTGTTAATTCTATTTCTTTTATTTCTGGTTTTTCATTATCAACTTTTAATGAAAATTGTTTTGGTCCTACTATAGGTTTAATATTATCATTACAAATTGCATAGAAGAGATTATTATTCAAACCAGAAATTATTGAATATCTATCTAATGAATGTTCAAATGATGGTTCATCATCATGATTATCAAACCTTTTTAAACTGTTTGAAGTATAAGATGTTGGTCTGTCTTCATCATATTTACAAGTTGCTGGTCTATTAGTATTTAATTCTAATTCAAATGTTTCAGAAGTTGCATATCCATGATTTGGTTTTTCAAGAGAAATTACTGTATCACCTGCTTTTAATTCAAATTCTTTTTCTAAAAAGATTCTATTTTGATTGCCTAATTCATCTTCTGCTTTAAATAAAAATTTATAATTATCATCAGGTATTGCTTTATTAAGTAATAAGACATAAGTATTTTCTTTATCGCTAGATTTAACAGGATCGTTAAAGTCTTGTCTTCTTACTTCAAATGCATCTGTGTCATCAGTTGTTATTATTTTATAATCTACAAATCTTTCTATTGGTTCATCAAATTCTATTATTATCTTTGGATAAGCTGATTGTACTTCAGGAACTTCTGTAAGAGAATTTGATCCTTGTTTAACATCTTCAAATGAAAGGTCTATTATCCCAGGTGGTTGATTATCTGAATGAATATTAAGGGAGTGTATTTCTGGATCTGAAGGATCTCCTAATAAAAATATTACCTTATTATAGAAAGAGATTCCTGGTCTTGAGAATAATTGTAAGTCTGTTTCAAAATTTCCGCCACTAGGATTAAGTTGTTTTTGTTTTAAACCATCATAATATATTGCTTGAGTTGTTCCTTCTAGTTTTCCTTTAATAGTTATCTTATTATCAACATCAGCAACATAATAATGATCTTCATCTAAAATAGTTCTAGTTATAATCTCTCCATCATTAACATAACTTGGATCATTTTTATCACCTTGACCATTTTGAATATCTGTAATAATAATATTTGGTCTTAAATTATTTATTATAATCACTCCTTGTTTTTCATTATGATTTCCAACCATGTCAGTAAAATTAATTTTATAAAGTATTGTGTCTCCATGTTCTACATCTTCAGGAATTTGATATCGTAATCCATACTTTGTATAAGATATTTGAGGTAAATTCTTAGTTGTTCTTATTAAATTACCTGATTCATCTTCTTCATTAATAATTATGTAAGAATCTAAATCAAAGTTTTCATTATCAACTTCTGATTCAATAAATACCCCTGAACCAGATCTTGCAGTAATTTCACCATTATTTTTTTGTATAATATTTGGTTGTTCATTGTCAATAATAAAAGTGTAGATCCATTGACCAGGAGGTTGTGGCATGTTTTCTTTTTTCCCATTTATTTTTAAATTATAAACCTGTTCATTAAAAGGTTCTATAGTAATTTTATAAGGATCTGTGCCTAAGATATCATAATTAAATCTAAGAACTCCATTTAAATCAGACCTAGTTTTAATTGTTAAAAGATCATTAATATAAACTTTATAATAATTCATAGGAATAAAATTAGATAATTCAAACTCAATTCTTTTATTATCTAAATTTTCAGAATCTCTATATATTAATTCAAATTGATCAGAATCTTTATGTTCTGTGCTTATTTGGTATTTATTAATACCATTATCATTTGCAATTGGTTTTTCTACTATTATTTGCGAAGATAATGAATTAGGATTTTGTAAACCTGAAGTTACTATTGTGAATACTTTTTTGTCATCATCTGGTTCAAAGTTTAATAATGTATCTGGTATTAAATGTGTTGCTGATAATTGATCCACTTTATAATCAAAATCAACTTCTATATTGTCTGGTAAAGTGTCTGTGTAACAAATTAAATCTTTACATTTTGCACCTGGTATATTAAATGATGAAGGAGGGTCTGGAACCCATGAAAAATAATAAATAGGATATTCTTGGTAAAGATTGTTTCCAGCTATATCTTCCATATTAATCTTTATATCTATTTGACCAGGTAAACTAATTTCATTTAAATAATCAAATAAATAAATCTTATTATTCTTAGAATCTCTATTTAATAATTGAGTATTAGATTTATCATTAATTTTAATATATGATTTCTTAGAATCTATTATTGAACTTTGTTTTGGTTTCTTTATCTTAAAAAAGATTTTTGTTTCAGGATCATTAATTTTATTATTAACTGTTGAACCCAATAATGGTTTTTTAACGCCTTCTATTTCATAATATGCATTAACTAATTCTGGTGCTGAATGGTCAAAGATTATATTTATTGTGTCTGTAAAATCAGACCTTATAAAAAGATCTTCTTCTGATCTTAATCTTAAGAAATTTAGTCCTTCTGAAAATTCAATTTCTTTAATAAACCTGTTTTCAGGGAAAAGATCATCATATACTGAAAGAGGTTGATCAGCAATTACATCTGATTGAATTTTTACATTAGTAGTAATTTCATTTAAACCTGTTGTAAGAGTATTATCTGTAATGTCTTTAATATCTATAATTTCATAAAGCTCATTATAGTGAGGATAATCTGTTCTCCTACCTATTTCTATATATTCCCCTTCTATATTTAAGGTATTAGTATTACTCTTTTCAACAATAATCTTATTAGTTCCTGCATTATAATTATTTTTATTTTTTAATTCAATTATTTTTTTATTTTCTAATTCTTCATAAATAAATCTTTTGTCGACTTTGTCTTCAAATAATCCTAAATAATACACAATAGATAATAAAGGATCGTCTAAACCAGTTCTTCCAGATAAATATAAATATTTTTTATTTGTATAAAAATTATTTTCAAAATTATCCAAAGTAGAATAATGATAATAATAATCATAAGAGTTTGCTGATTCTAATGAAATGTCTAGGGAAGGGTCTAGAATAGGTGCTATTGGTGGTATTGTGT
>CAYWFN010000079.1:0-4560 GCA_964457715.1 uncultured Methanosarcinales archaeon
ACAGATTATACAAAACTTCTTTAGAAGGAACAGACCTAAATGTTTGTAAGACATGTAGTTCTTATGGAAAAGTTAAAGAGATTATACATACAAAAATAAAAGAAAGAAAATCAACAAAACAAGATAGAATCATAGAAGAACCAAAAACTGAAATAATACAATTGATTACCAATAATTATAGTCAATTAATCAAAAATGCACGTGAAAAAAAGAAACTTAAATGAAAAACAATTATCAAGTTTTCAATTAAATGAAAAAGAATCAGTAATTCATAAAATAGAATCAGGAAGCTTTAGACCATCTATTAAATTAGCAGAAAAATTTGAAAGATTCTTTAGAATAAATCTTATTGAAGAACATGAAGAAATTCATACACAAAAAAAAGATACAACAACATCAGAAGGTTTTACTCTAGGAGATATGATGAAAAAAAGAAAACAATAAAAATTTAACAAAGTCTATTATATTCTAAATATCTAAATCTTTTTTCACAGCTTTTTCTATTTCATTAAAACTATGAACACCAACCAACTTATTTTCCTCATTAATCAAAATAGTTGGTACTTCATTTATGTCATACTGTTTCTTAAAAATTTCAATCATAGAAATATCTGAATCAATTGGTAAAGGGATTAACATAACCCCCCTCCCATATTTTTCTTTTATTTCTCTTAACACATCTGACTGAGTGTACTGTTTTTGTTTTTCTTCTATAGAAGGATCGTTTTTAAAAAAATATACAACATTAACAAATTCAGAATTACACTTATCTTTTAATATCATACTATTAAGCCAAAACTGAGTTTTTAATAAAGCATGTCTTTTTTTCTCAAGGATCATTTCGCCTGTTAAAGCATTTACTTCTTCATAATCATCTATTTTTTTACCAAGTTCATAAATCTCATCAGAAAAATCAAGATTTCCCTCTATTGCTAAATCACATTGATCATAATCTAAGTTCTGAAAATACATACTCTGGATTCTTGCATCTTGCCATTTTAATTCTAAAACTTGATACTTTTCTTCTATATAAGAAGTTCTTTGTTCTTCTAAAACATATCCTAAAAGCACCCCTAACATAAAAACAATCAAAGTATAAACTGCAGCTTTTATAAAAATAGGTTTATATTTTTTTACCATTTAATCACCACCTCACATCTCTTATTAACATTTTATAAAATGAATGAATCAATAATATTGGAAAAAATAATACATAAACAAAAAGATACAAAAAAAAACTAATACTCACAACTGGAGTTTTATAATGTACCTTCATAGTTCTAAGTGCATAATAAAGAGTAATAGCTGTTAAAACCATAAACACAAGTGCAAAAAAAGTAAAACTATTAGGCAATACATTAAATTCACTAAAATAAAAAGGATTATTTTTTGCAATTATTGAATGTTTTGTTAAAAAATACATAGACATAAATTTCATAGAAAACAAATAAACCATTACAGAAAAACCAAATATACTTAAAATTAATGCACCTATAAAAAAAGGTGCTACAAACATGCCAGTCATTCCATAAGTTTTGTTGAAAATTAAATCCTTATGCTTATTAGCTGTTTGCAAACCACCAATATTCCACCTTATTCTTTGATGCCACCACTTTCTAATCTTTTTTGGGACAACTGTAAAAGATCTTGCACTTAAACACATTTTGATATCATAACCTGTTCTTAACATTCTCCATGCAACTTCAATATCTTCTGTAATATTATTTATATCAAAACCTCCTACTGCTAAAAACGCATTTTTTCTATACATACTCAAACCACCAGGAGTAACATAAACACTACTTATGAACTGTAATAATTTTCTTCCCCATGCAATCAGACTATATTCTATTGCCTGGATCTTTTCTAATAAAGTTTTAGGATCTTTAACTAAAACAGAAGCAGTAACAGCACCAACACTAGGATCTTCAAAATAAGGTATCATCTTCAAAAAAGCATTTTCATCAATATAAGAATCAGCATCAATAACAACTAAAATATCCCCTTTAGCAATTTTTGCAGCATTATTCAATGATTTTGCTTTTCCAGAGTTCTGTTTTGAAATAATCTTTAATATTTTTGATTTAGTCTTATGTTTTAATTTTTTTATTCTTTCCAAAGTTTTATCAGTAGAACCATCATCAACAACTATTATTTCTAATTTTTCTTTAGGGTAATTACATGAAAGAATATTCTTAATTGTTCCAACTATATTATCTTCTTCATTATAAGCAGTAGTTAATGTTGTTATCTTTGGAAAATTCTTTCTAGTAACAGGATCAATAAACAATTGATCTTTTCTTTGAAAAAACAGTATAAGAAATACAAAAGAAAGGTACAAAGATATTAAAATAAAAAACAAATAAATTATAGTTATTAATTCCATTATATCATCTCATTTTTTAAAAATCTGAAACTTTATCGAATATATAAAATTTACTATGTAAATCTATATAAATAATTTAGATTTTATAAGTACAAATCATATAACATAATAGAGATAGGATTGTTTATATTAAATAAAAGATATTGAAATAGACATATTAAAAGACAATCATAATGAAAAACAATAAGTGTTAACTGGTATAATAAATTGATATCAATAATAATACCTACATTAAATGAAGAAAAACATATCCATAGGTTATTAGATTCCCTAAAAAATCAAGACTTTAAAAATTTTGAAATAGTAATAGTTGATGCAAGTAACAATAATAAAACAATTAATGTGATAAAAAAATACAAAACAGATCTAACAATAAATATAATAAAATCAAAAAAAAATGTTTCATTTCAAAGAAATCTCGGTGTAAAAAAAGCAAAAACACAATATATAATATTTATTGATGCAGATTCAGTTCCAGATAATAAAACAATAGGAAAAACATATTTTGAAATGAAGAATAAAAATATTGAATCTGGTGGAGGTCATACATATCCATTAAGCAGTAAAGTATTATATAACATTTATTATTTATTATTCAGAATATTTACAAGAATCTTTTATAAGATGGATGGAATAAATGGTTGTTATATATTTACAAAAAAAAGTATACATGAAAAAATAAAAGGATTTAATGAAGAGATTATATTAGCAGAAGATTATGAATATACTAAAAGATTAGTTAAAAGTTCTAATTTTAAATTATTAACAGATGTTAAAGTTAAGACTTCTATAAGAAGATTCAACCATGATGGAAAGCTTATGTTACCTTTAAAATTGATATCTGCAGGTTTATACAGATTAATAATAGGAGATATAAAGAATGATTTATTCAAATACAGATTTGGCATATTTAATAAATAGCAAAAAAATTATTAAAAAGAAAATCAAGAGTTTTGATAATACAAAAATTTCTTATATATTCAACAAAAGCAAAAACAAAAGATCTTATCTTATTTTTATACATGGATTAACAGGGAGTTATAATTCATGGGAAGAGATCATACCATATTTTGTTAAAAAGGATTATGGAATAATCGCACTAGATATAAGAGGACATTTCACATCAAACAAAGACATTAATAATTATAGCTATGAAGCATGTGCAAAAGATATCAATGAAATAATGAAAAAAGAAAAAATAAAAAAAGCAGTAATTATAACACACTGTTATGGGAGTATTGTTGGATTAGAATTATATAGATTATTTAATGAAAAAATAAAAGCACTTATATTTTGTTCTGGTGATTATGCATTTGCATTAAAAAATATGTACAATATAAATCTTAATAAGTTTAAAAAACAAATACTCTGGATGCTAAAAAAAACAAGTAATATATTCAAAAAACAAGTCAAATACAATCCTAACAAAATATCAAAAGTAACAAAAAAATGTTATGAATTCAAAAATCATTGGAAAACAATAACTAAAATGTTTCCATATGCTGTAGATTACAATGGAAAAAAGATTCTATCAAAGATAAATATACCTACGCTAATCATTACAGGAAATTTTGATTGGTTAATCTCTAAGAAAAATTCAATAAAAATGAATAAATTAATTAAAAATTCAGAAATATATATAGTTAATTTTGGTGAACATTTTATAATTACATTAAAAAATAATCAGACAACAAAGATCATAAATAACTTTCTAAATAGGCACAAATTCTGAATTATTTTTCATAAACATCCCAAATATCATACCCATTATTAGAATAAATCTCATTAAACTTCTCTTCAGCTGTAAGTAAAAATAATAAACCCTCCTGATCATCAAATCTCCATAATTTTTGTTTCATATTAGGGCTTAAGAAAACATAATCAATATTATTTTTATCTAACAAATCAAAAACAGTAACATGATCTCTTGAGTTTAGCATAACTGATGCATCTTTGTTAGTTCTATAAATATCTATTAAAGTATTTGTATCTGCAAAATATTGTATCCATAAACCATTTTCAGTATCTGAAAGAATGATATGATTTTCATGAGTAAAACCATTTAATTCAAATAAAGCAGATGTTATTTCCTGATTAGGAGGAGAATCACTTAATCTTTTTGTATAGGAAATTGTAGTAAACAAAAGTCCACATATTAATACAATCAAAGTCAA
>CAYWFN010000080.1:0-4534 GCA_964457715.1 uncultured Methanosarcinales archaeon
TTATGATAAACTTGCGTCATCTATAAATGCAAGTGATTTAAAAAGATTTTTTATTAAGTTTAAAAAAGATAGAATGCCGAGATTTGAAACAAAGACAGGAAAAATACATCTGAAAAAGTTACTATCAAAAATTAAAAAAGATGTCAAATAATCATTCCAGAACATAAACTTCTTTTGTTAGACTTTTGTGAATGTATATTTTGAAGTTGTATTTTATTTCATAGCCTGACTTATTAATTATGTTCTTGAATTTTACAAAATCAGGAGCACCAATTACTAATGTTTTTGGTTTTATTCTTAACTTACATATTTTTAAAAAATCATAGTACAATTGTTTTAGATGCCTAGTTATTCTTGAGTTTCTTCCATATGGAAGGTCTGTTACAATATAATCATAATGTTCTTTAATTGTTAGTGCATCTTTGTTTATTAGTTCATAGTTTGATTTTTTTATTTTGTAATGTTTTAGATTGATTTTGCATTTTTCTAATTCAATATTATTTATATCATAACCTATAATCTTTCCACCAATAAGTCCCCACTCTATTAATATTCCACCTACGCCACAGAATGGATCTAAAATCGTCCTGCCCAGATCTACTTTGCTAAGATTAATCATACATCTTGCTAATCTTGGGTCTAAACTTGTGGGTGAAAGTTGTGGTCTTTTATGTGGTGCCCTTTTACTAAATTTCTCATGATTTCTATAAACTAATTGTGCTGCAATTACTTTTGTTTTTGTAAATATAAAATGTAATTCTATTTTGGGATTATTTAATCTTGTTTTTGGTTTTATTTTGTTTTTTTCTAGATTGTTCCAAATTATGTCTGCTATTATTCTTTCTTCTGGAACTTTACTATTCTTAACTCTTACACAATAATTTTTTTCATATATCTTTGACCAATCATAATTCTTAATATCATCAATTAAATTTTTTGGTTTTGAAAAGAATAATAATTTATAAACAGATTGTGTATATGCAAGTCTTTGTATTTGACTATTATTATATTTTATATCAATAATAAGATAATTATCTAATAATGTAAAATCAGAATTAGGAAATAAATTCAAAACTTCTGCTTTTGATAATTTTGAATTCTGTTTTGATAATTTAAATACAAGTTTCATATTATACTTTATAATTCAATTAACTTTATAAATCATACTTTTTTCCTATATCTTATGAAAAAAAATGTGATGATAGTAAGTTTTGTATTTATTTTTCTTATTTTATTATCTATTGGAGTTTATAGCGTAAAAAGTGAAAACCATTTAATATTGCTTGCTGTTGCAGAAAAAGAAGATGGAAATCTAAGTGGTTCTAGTGCTGATTTATCACTTGAAATAATACAAGGAAAAGGAAGAGTATTTATTAATTCATTTCCATACAGTAAACTAGATACACAGATCTCAACAAGATTTGCAAAAGAAATTGCATGTGACTTTATACAAAGAAATAAACAAGAATTAATAGATGTTGATTGTTCTAATTATGATTTTATTTATACAATACAAGCAGGATCACCAATTATTGGAGGACCAAGTGGTGGTACTGCTATTTCAATATTAACAATATCAAGTTTACTAGACATTGAACTTGAAAAAAATGTTGCTATTACTGGAACAATTAATTCTGGAGGTTTTATTGGAGTTGTTTCTGGAATTAAATTTAAAATTGATGCTGCACATGAAGCAGGATTAAAAAAAGTTCTTATACCTTATAGAACAAGATATTATAAAGAAGAAGATATTGATTTAAAAGAATATGCTAAAGAAAAAGGTATTGAATTATTTGAAGTAGGAGATCTTAGTGATGCTATTTATCATTTTACTGGAAAAAAATTAATTGAATATGAAAGGAATCTTGAAATTGATAAAGAATATGTTGAAATAATGAAAAAATTATCTGATAATCTTTGTAAAAGAAGTAATGATTTTATTGATAATATTGATGAGATTAATGAAGAAGATATTGAATTTCTTAAGAAAATAGAGGGTAAATTGATTAAAAGTGAAGAGGCTTATGAAAATAAAAAATATTATACAAGTGCAAGTTATTGTTTTGGATCTAATATTGAATTAAATAATTTTTATCTAGAGAAAAAAGGCTTATCATATGAAGAAGCAGTAGAATATTCAAAAAATGTAGAAGATAAAATATTTGAATTGGAAAAAGAAATTGATTCTAAAAAAATTAAAACAAATAGTGATCTTCAAACTTATATGGTTGTTAAAGAAAGGATAATAGAAACAAAAGAATTATTAAATGAATTTAATCAGAATAAAGAGGATTATATTCATAATCTAGCATTTGCAGAAGAAAGATATTATAGTGCAGTATCATGGAAAGAGTTTTTTGATTCTAATATTGGAGAAGAAAAATTATTTGAAGATAAAAAGATTATCAAAAGATTATGTAATGAAAAAATTGAAGAAGCAAAAGAAAGAACCTATTATCTAGCATTAACTTTTCCAATTGGTTTAGAAACAATTGAAAAAGAGATTAATTATTCTGAAAATTACAGATATAATGAGGAATATGAACTTTGTTTATTTAAAGCATTAAAAGCAAAAGCACAAGCTAATTCTATATTAAATGCTCTGAATATTAGAGAAGAATATCTTAATGATTCATTAAGAATAAAACTTAATATAATAAAGAACAATATAATAATGGAAAATGATAATAATATATTTCCTATTATGGGTTATAGTTATTATGAATATTCTGATGAATTAAAATATACAGATTTAGCATCTTCATTATTATATGCAGAATATGCTTTAGAACTTAGTAATTTTCATGTTTATTTAGATAAGAAAAATGGTGAATTTATTCCTATTTCTAATGTATGTAAAAAAAGACCATACGAGCTTTATATTGTATTAATTCTGTTTGGAGTATTGATTGGTTTATTATATAATTTTAAAATTAGTCAGAAAAGGCCTAAGAAAAGGGAATAAAGCTTGGTTTTGAATATAAAGGCTAAATTAGTTGTTTTAGAAAACATAGATTAAAAACCCCTGGGAAGGCCTCCGAAGAAACCTTCCTTGGGGAAAAAAGAGGTGATAGATTGTGATTATAAGATTAGAAGTGCTAAACACCTCTAATTGTTGTTTGTTAGTTACTACTATATAGTAGGTTGAAGTCATATATAAATGTTTCTATAGTTGAGTATTTAAGAGTGGTGACAAAAGGGAAGATTTAAATATTTGAGATAAATAATATAAAACTATGGAAAAAGAAAAATTAAAACAAGAACTAGAAAAAATAGTAAAAAAGTATAAAAGTTACAAAAATGCTTTCCCTTTCTTATTTTGTTCAGATATTACATTTAAATTATTTTACAAATTCAAACTTTTTTGCATAAATGGAGGATATGTAGGGCATTTTGATCAAGAATATCTTCAGGCAGTAAAAGATGCACATTTACCAATAAGAAAAAAAGGGTATACACATTGTTTTTCATATGATCCTGAATCAAAACTATTTGCAGACATAACTGCTTGTCAATTTGACAAATCATTGCCAGAGATTTTGATATTTGGGATAACTGATCCAAGAATTGCATTAAGTTTAGATCAAAAAAATATTCATACAACACATTATATTCGGAGCTCATATGCAAATATTAGGAATAAACCACAACAAATTGAAATTTTTCCAAACGGAGAATGGAAATTCAAAGAAGTATAAAAATCATCAAACTTTATAAACAAATACACTTTTTCTACACACATGAAGTGCATACACTGCTCATTCAAAGCAAAGCTTAAGTTCACAGATAAAGATCTTTGTAGTAGATGTTTTTGTAAAGTTGTTGAGAAAAGAGTTAGAAAATACCTAAGACTGAGCAAAGCAATCAAAAAGGGAGATAAAATTTACATTGATTCTGATGTTTGTAAATATTTTATTGATTCTATTATTAGTTTTCCAATTACAATTGTTAAGACTAAAGCAAAAGCTGACAAAGTTGTTATTCCATGGACACTTGATCATGAATGTCTTTTGTTTATGAAGAAGTTTGGTGACAAAAACTATAAAAAAATAAAAACTGATAAGAAAACTGTGAAACTGTTTATAACAATTGATGAAGAATCTTTGATAGAGTTTTGTAAGATAAAAAAGATTAAATATCAACCAATAAAAGAAAGTAAATTAAAAAAAGAACTTGATAAACTGGTTGATAAGTATCCTGAGATGAAGTATTCTTTGGGTAAGAGTGTTGATGTTTTAAAAAACATTTAAATACTAGTTTCTAATTTCTATGCATATGACAGATGAAAATGCTAAATTTGTAGAAGAAATGTTGAAAAGAGCTGAGAAAAAAGAAGAAACAAAGCCACAGAAAAGATTTGAAGGTGTTGATCAGAAAGAAATCGAGAAAATGGCTGAGAATGTGCAAAAAGGTAGAAAAGCACATGAAGAAGAGTAAGGTTATTTCATCTTCTTGATTAATTTATTAGAATTAATAACTTCTCCATACATCTTTGGCCAGATGAATTCTTTTAAATGTTTTTGAATTTGTTTTC
>CAYWFN010000081.1:0-4497 GCA_964457715.1 uncultured Methanosarcinales archaeon
TAAGTCTTTATCTTTGATAAAGAAAGTTCTTTTTTCAGGAAATTCTCCACCAAAAAAAGAATGAACATCTTCTTTTTTATCTAACCACAAAGGCAATAATCCTACCAAATCATCACCTTCATACCCAGCAATAAAATGCAAACTATAAAGCTCAGGATCATAAAAACATAGATTAACTTCCCATATATCCCACAAAGTTTTGTTGGTGGAAACTTTTTTCCACAGAATTTCACATTCTTCAATGTCCTTTATTATCTTGAATTTAAGCATGTTTGTCTTTGTCCTTCACAACAGACATAAAATAGCTAGTATATAAAGATTCTGGTTTGAATTTTAACTTGAAATTTAGATTTTTTTTAGAATCTGAACCACCCATATCAACATAATCAACCTTTAAAAGCTTGATACAAGCAAAATCATCTAAGTAAGCAGTCTCTCCTAAATATTTGTATTTGTAGTTGTGAACTCCGATAGCTGAGTAATAATTGTTTGTGTTAGGTATTCTCCAGCCTGCTGTGATTGAACACGGAATACCTTCCACCGAGATAATACGGACAATATCGCAGCCTTTGAAATCATGTTTTATGAAATTCTTAAAACATTTTGTCCATTCATTCTTTATTTCTGATGTGTCTTGTTCAGCCCATTTGTCTATTAATTGGAATAGTTGCTGTTTTGTGAAATTTGCTGGACCTGTTATCTTTGGTTTATGGTTTTTTATGAATGAGTTTTTTATGTTTCTCATTTTTTTCCAATCTTTTCCACTTAGATTTGGATCCCATTTTTTGATATTATAGACTGGAGTTGTGAATGTTCTTCTTGGTGCTTTGACTTGATATCTATTACCAACTTTATTAATCAAATCATTTCTATACTTAGAGACAAATGTCACCAATACTTCATCTACTTTGTAGTTTTCATGTATATAATCTAAGAATTTTATGAATAAATCAACTTGTTCTTGTTTAGGTGCTAAGATGTCTGATATTAGTTCAAAGTCATTGTCATCATGTTTTAAGAATACAATTCCTTTTCCTTCTGTTTCCCATAATAGAACTTCAGAACTCTCATCTTTCATATTAACCATATACCAATAATTATGTTCAGGTGCATAGCCGTGTGTAGAGATGATTTGTTCAACTAATTCTTTGTTGTTTATTATGTTATGGATTTTCATTTTTCTTTAAAAGTATATTCATAATCTTTTCTTCATACAATTTAGCAATCCTATCTCTGATAAAATCTTTATCAAAAAGCGCCAAATATGAATAATATTTCCCATAATAAGGTACTTCATGACTAATACAAAAATCAGGCCTCAGACAACAAGTGCCTCCCAATCCTCTTTGAAAATACCATAAATAAAAACATTTCACATATCGACCATCGCGTTTTGCATAATTTTGTTCAGCTAAATCTAAACTACCAAGAGCTGCAACTAATATAGAAATATCATTTACTCGATCCAATGGATCTCTAAACGCAGGAATTCTTTTCATGAGTAAAGGTATGTAGAATTAGTTTATATTGGTTTTGGTAACATTTATATATTAATTAATTCTAAATAATCATATGACAATTGACAAACATTTTAAAAAAGGAGATGAAAAGCCAATGATTGGTACAGGAGTTGGTTATCTTGGGTCTTCAACTTATTTAGCTGGTAGCTCTGGTTATTTAACAACATCTACGTGCAGTGATAGAATTATGGAAGAAATATATAATAAAGATGGTCCAGAGATTATCTGTAGTGATTATGTCTGTAGTAGAGTAATAGACGTAATATAATCACTTAAATGAAATTATCTGAAACCCATACTTTTCAACATCTTCCTTAGACCAAAACTCAGGAATATTCTTAGTCTTAGCAATAAAAGTAATTTCCTTTTCTAATATTCTTCCTGTAAAGTCTTTTGTTTCAGGGTCCCATTCTTTAAGTACTAAAACATCACCAACATTACATTCCCAATCAGCTAATCTTAGTTCAAAATGTTTCTTTCCTTCTAATATAAGCTGAAAGTATTTAGGCCAGACTTTTTTTTCGATTTTCATTCTTAATTCTCTTTTTTATTTACCTCCTTTTCCAAACCAACATAATCCTTTCTTTCAACAGTAAATTTTACTGTTTCTGTATAAAACTCTTCTAATGCATCAAAAACATGACTAACATGTTCTTGATTACCATATCCTTTGAATCTACATTCATCCCAGATTTTACCAGAACCATATCTTATTATTTGTAGAATAAATGCATCAGGATCTTTAGAATACACATTAAACTTAATAGAATCATCACCAGCGGTTTCTACTTGTTCAAAACCTTTGTCTTTCATTAATTCTGTTATATCACTTTCAATTTTTTCAAATATTGGACTAATTTTAGGACCCAATACATCATCCCAAAAACCATCAATTGCAAAACCTAGTTTTAATAAATCCTCTCTAATATTTCCTAAGTATAGTTCTGACATTTTCAATTACCTCCAATTACACATAAACAAACAATATTATTTTATAAACATTTACCTATAATAATATATACATTACACATTATATAAATATTTATACTAAATATAAAACAAACATTATCATGGAAATAATAAAAAACAAACAAAGAATCAAAGAAATAAAAAGTTACATGTTATTAGCATTTACAGAAACTTGGAAATCAACATGTCAAAAATCACAAAGAGGAGTAATCATTGTACAAAACAATGAAATAATTGGGACTGGTTACAACAGACCAATGCTTGAAGATATGTGTTGTTTAAGAGAAACAATAAAAGATAATACAGGAGTTGAATTATGTAATGCAATACATGCAGAACAAATGGCAATCATCAATGCAGTTAATGATAACAAACAATTACATGGAGCAACAATGTATCATATAAAAGCAAAAAATGGTAAAATGCGAAAATCAGGAAAACCATCATGCACAGTATGTAGCAGGATGATACATTATGCTGGCTTAGAATTCGTAATTTGGCATGAAGAAGGTTATGCAATTTATGGACCAGAAGAATTTAATAAAGAATCTTTTAAATATTTTTTAGATGAATAATTCTATTTCTAAGAAGAAGTAGGTTCAGGAACTAACTTTTCCTCTAACAATCTTCTTGCTTTATCAAATAAAGATTCTTTTTCAGGCTCTGGTCTAGAATAATATTTATTAACATCAACTATATGTCCCCATTTATAATTAATGTGATAACTAAAAAGAACTTCATAAACCCAATCTTCATCTTGCAGACCTTGTTTTAATTGTGCTTCTTCATATGAAACAATATTAGGTGTTAAATCATGATAATTATCCCAACGTATCAGATCTTTTCCAGTTTCATCATGTATCCAGAACCAGTCAGGAAATACAAAATCTTTATGTTTATAATTAGAAATACCTACATTATTAATAACAACATAAGCTGTGTCAAAAATCTTATCAAATACAAATGGAAACCTTTTATACCAAGGATATTCAATTTTAGAAACATCTGTAAGAAAATCACCAACATTATGGGCTAGATACAGATCAGGATCTCTAATCAAATGAATCTTTTTTAATACAGGATAATCAGGATTATTCCATAACATTTTGGATAAGTTTATCATTTGTAATTAAGTAATAAGATATAATATATAAACTTATTATATACTCCACCATACAAATCTTAAAAAATGAGTTAATTAAAAATCAATATATGACAATCGAAAATATTGTGGAAGGTGTTGGAAGTATTATGATTGCACGTTTTAGAAACACTTATCGAGAAAAAGATCTCGGAAGATTTCACACTGCATTACCACCACCATACACAGTAGAGGTTTGTGTATTTGACAATAATACATTTTCTATACATCATGATCCAGATATAGGAGATAAATTTTTTAAATGGCATAGAAGAGATGAATTGGATCAGTTATATGAGGGAGCTATGAATGAAAACTTATCAGCTTTTAGAATGGTTGCTGGAACATACAAACATATTCATAGGATATTTAAAAAATATGACAAGAAAACACAAAAATAAATTCACTTCAAAAACTTAAACATCTTTTCTTTTTTCAGATGCCACATTTCTTTCCAATTAAAATTAAAAGCTAAGAATTCTAATTTATCTAATTTACAATCAAAACCATACTTAATATGTTCCATGTTAATAAACTTAGCAATACCATGATTTCTAAACTTAGGATTAACTCCTCCTGCAAACACAGTCATGATATCATTATAAATACATCCAAAGTCAATTGCAGCTAATTCATCATCAACTTTTACAACTGTCATATACATTATATCTTTTTTCATAAACAGATCAAGAACATCTGAAAAAGCTTTAACAAATCTTTTGTCATAGAAATAAGATTTTTTCCCAAATGTTTTGACACTCCACTTTTTCATAATTTTATAATATTTTTTATAACTCTTAGGACATCTGATAATATCAAAACCTTTTTTATTTAATTTCATAAGATCTCTTAAAATATTTCTAACGT
>CAYWFN010000082.1:0-4419 GCA_964457715.1 uncultured Methanosarcinales archaeon
CAGAAACACACCTTATTCCTTTAATACTCCAAGTTTCTCTTAAAAAAAGAGACAAGATTTTAATATTTAGAGAGAATTATCCTACACAAGATGGCACATGTATAAGGGATTATATTCATGTAAACGACTTAGCAGATGCACATATTTTATTACTTAAAAAACTTTTAGAATGTAATGACAATTTTGAATATAATTTAGGTTCTAGTAAAGGATATTCTGTAAAAGAAATTATTAAAACATGCGAGGAAGTTGTTGGTAAAAAAATCCCCTCGGAAATTTTTAAAAGAAGACTAGGAGATGCTACAATACTTATAGCAGATTCTGAAAAGATTAAGAAAGAATTAGGTTGGCAACCACAATACAATATCAAACAAATTATAGAAACAGCTTGGAATTGGCATCAAAAACATCCTAATGGATATTCATAATAAATACTAAACAGGGATTTAATAATGAGAACAAAAAAAATGAAAACATGTATAATTGGTGCTGGTCCTGCTGGATTGGCTGCAGGATTTAGATTAACAAAAAAAAACAAAAAAGTAATAGTATTAGAAAAAGAGAAATTAGTAGGAGGTTTAGCTAAAACTATAAATTGGAATGGATTCAGATTTGATCTTGGAGGACACAGATTTTTTACTAAAAATAAAGAAATCAATTCATTTGTTAATAATCTTATGAAAAATGAAATGATTGAAGTCAATAGAATCAGTAGAATTTATCTTAATGGAAAATTCTTTGATTATCCTTTAAAACCACAAAATGCTTTACTTAATACAGGTTTAAGTACAACTGTAAAAGCCAGCATAGACTATATTATAGTTAAATTATCATTTTGGAGAAGAATGCATGAAGAGAAAACATTTGAAGATTGGATTAGCAATAGATTTGGATATACTCTTTATAAATTATTTTTCAAAGAATACACTGAGAAAGTTTGGGGTATACCATGTAAAAAGATAGCTGCAATATGGGCTTCTCAAAGAATAAAAGGAATGTCTCTTACATCTGTAGTAAAGAATGCTTTATTCAAAGCAAGTGGTCCAAAATCACTAATAGATAAATTTACTTATCCCAAATATGGTATAGGTAGAATTTGTGAACGTATGAAAGAGGAAATTATGAAAAAAAATAAAGTTTTAGTAAATTCAAGTGTGATAAAAATTATAAGCAATAAGGATAAAATAGTTTCAGTAGAAACTAAAAATCACAAAAAAATAATAGCAGACAATTTTATTTCTACAATGCCAATTACTGCATTAATATTAAATATGCATCCAAAAGCTCCACAAGAAGTGATTGATGCAGCTAAAAGATTAACATACAGAGATTGGATGGCAATAAATTTTATTACAAAAAACAAAAGATTCTCAAAAGATACTTGGATCTATGTACAAAATAAGTCTATTAGTTTTGGTAGAATCCAACAATGGGCTAACTGGAGCGAATCAATGCTCTACAAAAATAAAGGATCTGTTATGGTTGAATTTTTTGTTACAGAAGGTGATGAATACTGGAATATGGATGATCAAAAACTAATAAATATAGCTAAAATAGATATATGTCAAAAACTTAAATTGTTGAAAGAAGAAGAACTTATAGATGGAACTGTAATAAGAATTAAAAAAGCATATCCAGTTTACAGAGTTGGTTATGAAAAACACTTAAAAATAATAAAAGACTATCTTAAACGTTTTGGGAATTTAACAATTATTGGAAGATATGGTACATTTAGATATAATAATATAGATCATGCACTAGAAGCAGGATTGAAATCAGCAGAAAATCTAATGGGTGCAAACCATGATCTTGAAATAATTAATGCAGATGATGAATATCTAGAAGAGAAGAAAAGAAATAAGTAGTATTAATTTTTCTATGTAGCTGGTTGTTTTTTTAAGAACAAACTTGAAAACCACCTAGATAAAGAATTAAATCCTTTATTCCATTTTGCTAATTTGTGTTTTTTTAAGATTTCAATAGATTTGGAAATTTCTCTAAATCTAATGATAATTTCTGTATAATCCTCCTTTTCACCTTCTCTCTCAGTTTGATTTAAAGCAATTGCTAAGGTTGTTTTAACTTCTGTTATTTTCTTAAGTATTTTATCCAAAGATTTATTGATATTAATAATAATCTCACTTGTCTCTTCATTAAAAATCTTTTTTTGAGTAACAGATTTTTTTAATAAAGGTTTATATTTGACACTTAAGAGATTTCTAATTTGATTAAAACCATTATCAATACTTTTAAATACAGACGAAAAATCATTAAGTTTTGGTTTCTTTATCTTAACATAAGTATTAACTCCTTTTCTTATTCCTTTTATAATATTTTCTTGTTCATTTACTAATTTAGAAAAGGTATTATAAGGTTCTACAATATTTGTAGCAACATATAATGTTTGTTTATCCACTTGTTTCATATTATATTCTATACATAAGGGATATATAAACCTTTTTATTAAGTGAATATTGTTATAGAGTATAATAATACTTATAAAATTGGGTATATATTACATATGTATGTGGAGTTATATTAAAAAGGAATTAAGTAAGGATGAACCTGTATTAAAAAGTTTGAAAGTTTGGAGAAATATAATT
Source organism: uncultured Methanosarcinales archaeon (assembly GCA_964457715.1). Classification (GTDB taxonomy): domain Archaea; phylum Nanobdellota; class Nanobdellia; order Woesearchaeales; family CAXGTL01; genus CAXGTL01. The sequence goes on from CAYWFN010000082.1 coordinate 2,604, forward strand.
GGATTTTCTTTTGTTGCAATATTAGTTGGTATGTTAACAATGTGTAGTGGTGATAAAAAAAAAATAGAGACAGTAATACCAAGTAAACCCAATGCAAAAGTTGAGAAAAGTCACCAACCTGTTAAACCTAATATTGAAACACAAGTACAAGTACATACTCTTGAACCAACAACAGTTGCAGCATCTACAGAGGAAACAAAAGAAATTGTTGAAGAAACATTTGGTGATCATTTTCCGAAAAGATTTTCTGGTAAAGGTTTGGATGAAATGATTTTAGATAGCCTTCCTGAAATAACAATAGGTTTAGATTCAAGGACAATCAGAGAAATACTTGATATATATAGAATACAAAGACTTATACCACCATCTATCAGAATTACATTTCAAGGAGATTTTTATAAAAAGATTAAAAGTGAACAAAATAGAGACTTAAGTACTGATTTAACATATGGTCTTAATTTATTATATGAAGGACTGCTTGGAGATGAAAGATATGTTGAGAATATGGGTATGGATGTAGATGCAAATAGAACATTAAGGGATTTTGTTGATCTTATTATTACAGGAACAACAGATGAAGAAGCTGAAGAAGATGATAAAGTAATTCCTAAAAAACCAAGTTCTTCTCAAACTGTTGAAGAAGTGATGGACAAAATAACTAAAATGATGAAAGAAAGAAAAGAAAAAGAGAGTCGACTAACACTAGTCACAGATCATGATGTTTATACAGTTTACAAAGATAATATATCTCAGCAACCTAATAAAGAGTTTCAAGAATATCAAGCTTATTTATTATCAAAAGTTGGGTTTGAAGAGCCATTAAAGTTTCCTGAATTAGATGATAAAATAAGAGGGCTGTATTTGATTGAGGAAGTTTTAGGTGTTGCTAGAGAAGTAATATATTTTTACCCTACAGGTCCAGGTTTTCCAAAAGATTTCAATTATTTATATGCCACTTGTAAAAAAGGATTAGATTGTTTTATAGAGCATAAAAGAAATTTTGGTGAAACAACTGAAGTTACTGAAATCAGAGCAGAACATCTTAATAAAAATTCTGAATATTATTCATTATTTGAAGATGTTGGTCTTGAAGATTTATATTCATATATTTTTCATCCAACTCATATAACAACTTTGGATATAGAATATCAAAGGTTTTTATATATTAAAAAAGATAGAAATATTGATGAGTTGGTTAGGAATTATGATCCTAAAAAAGATGAGGAAAAAGATCAACCATAATAATACTTATTCTGTGCTTTTTGTTCTCTGTCTTTGATTGAGTCTGGTTTGTTTGCCCTAGGTCTATGTGATTCAGGATCTCTTCTGAATGTTAAGTTCAAATCTTTTAAGAACTTATTCATACCTTCATGCATTAAGAATGGTCCATTTACTACACCATGTACTGCAGGTTTTCCATCAAATACTATCAATCTGTGTGAAAGATAGTCTATGAATAAAAGATCATGATCAACTATTAAACTTGTTGTTCCTTTTTGTTCCATAAAATCTTGTATTAATTTGGAAATTATTAATCTTTGTTCTACATCTAAGTATGCTGATGGTTCATCTAATAAATATAGGTCAGCTTCTTGGCTTAAGCAATGTGCTACACTTACTCTTTGTAATTCTCCACCACTTAGTTCATAAAGTTTTTTGTATTGCAAAGGTTTGATATTTAATGGTCTAATTAATTGCATTTTGTAATTGTCAAATGCTTTTTGTAAAAAATTAACTACCAACTCATCAGACTTTGTTTCTAAATATTGGGGTTTGTAACTAACTTTGATATTTGTTTTAATTTCACCTTCATCTT
>CAYWFN010000083.1:0-3754 GCA_964457715.1 uncultured Methanosarcinales archaeon
ATCTGGATTATTTGGATCACAAGTTTGTTTTTTTAGATCTTCAAAACAAAAATTATATTCTGAGATATCTTGATCTGAATTAATACATCTAAATTCTTCATAATTAGTTAAACCATCATTATCTGGATCACAGTTAGGATTGTTTTGGTTATCTTTACAACCATCATTTGGATTCATTGGATCAAATCCAAAATAAATTTCCCAATTATCCCAGATACCATCTCCATCTGTATCTTTTTCAACAGGACTGGAGATATAATTATTAAGATTTGAATATTCATCAAAAGAGATTTGATTATTTCCTATTTTATCACCAATTAATTCGTCTGCATCCCATAAACAGTCTCCATCAGTATCAGTTTTACCAGCATCTGTACGATATTGATTTGGATTGGGGATATTTGTATTTCTTACAAAATCTGGATGTGATCCAAATATTTCATCACCATCAAATAATCCATCACCATCTGTATCAAATGAATTTGCAACACAACCTGAAACTGTTTGACAATGTGATTGTTCTCCATAGAAAAGATAATTCTCTCCTTGATCTTCATAATAAATTCTTCTGCTTAGCCAAGTTAAATAATATGCATTTGAATTAACATTTGATTTTAATAAGTTTATATTTGATCCATCTAATAAACCATCATCATCACAATCTGGATTTGTTGTACAACTAGGTTCATCTTCATCTGAAATCAAATCATTATCATCATCAGTATCTTCTTGTAATGGAGTAAATTTGAAAATATTGTCTGATTCAGTTATATCTGATTTATGTTGCCATCCATTAAAAAATTCATCAGGAATGTTATCATGATCATCATCAGTATCACAACAACCATCATAAGGGAATGCATCTAAATCATTAGGTGTGCCATCTTTATCTTGGTCTTGATCACAAGGATTTATTGATTGATCTGAATTAAATATTTTAGGACAATTATCATTTAGATCTAATATTCCATCATTATCATCATCTGTGTCACATCCGTCTGGAATAAAATCTCCATCACGATTAATATCTGCTCTATTTTTAATACAATATTCTGTTTCATAAGTTCTATAAGAACCATCAATACCTATAACAATTAATTTCAAAGTATGAAAATCTTCTATTTGTTCATCTGGATAATTTTTAAATATTTCAGAGATGTCTAATGCCTGATCTTTACCATTATAAATCCCATTTATGATTTGTGATTCTTTATCATAATCAATATCCCAATAATAAGATTGTATGTATTTTGAATTATCTAAATTTACTGGTTCAGCAGATAATTGTAATCTAGAATCACTAAAGAATTCATTTCTATTATCTGTTGATTCTGGTTCTTTTATATGTACTGATAATCTTTGTTGTTGAATTGGTGTGACAATCTTATCTTGTAATCTTAGTTTTGCAGTTGCATCATGCCAGATATTAAAATCTTTTGGATCTGTTGCCCTTACAAGATATGTAGGAATATCATCTCCTGGTTCAATAATTACACTACATCTTGCATTATAATCTGAAACGCCTGTTAATTTAAAATATTCTGATAATTTTGAACATACATCTGAATAAAAGTTGTTAAATTTAACAGCAAGCAAAGTATTATCATTATCTATTATTTCATTAAATCCAAGAACAACTCTTTCTTGATCTTTGCCAGAATGTTTTTTACCTGCTAAATATAATGCATCAAAATTATCAACATCATCTAACATTTCTAAAGATAATGTGTCCTTATCATATGAATATCTTCCAAATAATTTTCTTAATAAATCCAAAGTTGTTGAAATAGGATGATGTATTAAACTATCAAATGTGTCTGATGCATCACCCTCATCTTGTATATCTTGTTGCCTAACTTCATACCCACTATAAATAACTGAACCTGTTATATTATTAAACCATAATTCAGATTCTGTGTCTGGGTTTCTATCACAAGCATGGTAATCACCATCCTCATCTCTTGAATTTTTGGTGCAAAAATCATCTTCAGGTGTTAATGAAATAAATTTTTGTAAAGATTTTTCTATATCTCCATCTTCTTTATTAAGAGAAACTCCAATAACAACTTTGTCTTTTCCTCCACTTGGATATCTTAATACACAGAAATTATTTACATTATTTTGTAGGTATTCTGGCATGTATAATTGGGTAGTATCATCAAAACCATAATTAAAATCAATATTATAATTATAATAATTAAGTGCATTTGAATAATTGTCACATAATATTGCATAATCTCCTTTAGAAGTTTTAAGACCTATTTTTGTTAATCTTTCTGCAAGTAATCTTGTTCTAGAAGTCCATTTACCTTGTTCACAATAATGATCCCTTTCCCAATAACCAGTTTCTACACATTGTCTTCCATTCCAGCATGAAGTGTCATGAACACAGTATCCATTGCTTTGAAAATCATCTTTAGGAAGATCTTTACTATCTTTGATATGATAAATTTCTTTATAATATGTTTTTGTCCATTCTGATTTTTCAGTTTCTGAATTATAATAACACACTAATTGATCATATCCTAATTCAGGATGTGTAGTTTCCCATTCTTGTGTAAATGCATTTGTATTTTTTGAATAACTGTATGGATCTGAATTTAATGATTTAGAAAATGAATCACTAGGTAACCCATCTACACAACTAGTACCATTAAAACAAAACTCTTTAGGGCAGCAACCTTGTTTTACATATGAATTTTCAAAATCTTCTAAATATGGGAAAAATAATTTTAATTCATCATCATGCATGTCTGGAAGTGACCTAGTCATTGTTCTTTTTTTAGGAGAGATTACATTACCTGTTGTATCTTCTTTATATTCATTAATTTTATTTCTCCAAATAGAAGAATGTATTTCTTCATTACTCCATTCTGGTTGGCTTATTTCTAAACTAGGATGTGAACAAAAATAATCACCAACAATTTCGCAAGCTGTGTGTTCTTGTATATTTGTTGATACTTTATTAACATGTGGTCTGTTTTCAGGATCATGACATAAATGGAATTTTCCTATAGTTTGTTCCTGATCTGATTCTTGATCTTGATCTTGATCTTCAGGTTTGTAATAAACTAATTGTAAAGGTATTTTTTTTGCTTGGATAATTGTATTTTTATCATTAATTGTTTTAAGACTGTTTGTTAAAATTATTTCAGTATCTTCATTTTCACCAGAAGTAATTGCTCTTAATTGTAAGAATTCTGGTATTGTGTAAGGCATCAAAGATTTAATCTTTGAATTTTCACTAATGTCTGTTATTGGGAAGAGACATTCATTTTCAGTGCATAGATTTGAAATAACTTGTTCATTAATTTCATATTTAATGTTTCCAAATCTTTGATTATTTCTTATACTATTACCTAACCAGCAACTTCGATCTCCATCAGTATAGATTTCATTATGATTTTGTGTTTGATCATCACCACAACATTGTGTTCCTGTCCAAACATATCCAGGAGTATTTTCGCAAGCATATTGTGCTTGCTCTACATCAAGATCATCTGACCAGATCCTAGTTTTCCCAAACTCATCTGTAAAAGGTGTTGATAAACAATATTTATTTTTTATTAGATGGATATTACTAGCAGAATTAATATTATGGACTTCATTTTTTAAAGAAATTCTATCAATATAAATTATATTAAGCGCGTCTTCTTCCCCTAGATCAATATTTGTAATTGCATTTGCTTTTTTAACTTCTTTTTTATTTGCTACAAAAGAAATAGAACCAATATTTGTTAAATCTTGATTATTT
>CAYWFN010000083.1:3764-4398 GCA_964457715.1 uncultured Methanosarcinales archaeon
AGATCTTGTATTGGAATTAAAACGTGCATCCATTTATTTAATGATGGAGAGTTTACAACATGATCTTTTACATCTAAGTCTATATTTGATATTTGTTCATTATTAACATTTCCTAATCTTAATCTTAAAACATAATTAGATGTTGTTTTATAAAAAAATTCTAAATAATCATAATTTTCAAAATTATATATTTCTGCATCTGAATCAAAAGTTTCTTCTCCATAATTAATATTAATATCGAAAAGATATTCTTCATTATTCTTTAATAAACTTGATTGTGAAGATTGTGTAACTGCTCCAAATGTTCCTTCACTTGGAGTTGTATAATCTTCTTTTAATGTTAATTTTACAACCTTATTATTATGTTGATTATCATATTTCTCAATACTAATTCCATTAATGACAGTTCCAATTATAAAATCATCAAAATCTTTTAATGTTGTTGTTAATGAACCTGCTAATCTTTGTTTTTTTGTAGTACTGTCACCACATTGTGTTATATCGGATACATCACCACAACATTGAACAAAAACTCCTCTATTATCTTCATTAGTGCAAATGAATAAAGGGGAAATATCTAAAATTTCTCTATTTGAAGGATCATACATTTGTTGTGTTTGAGTTGATAAATAGG
>CAYWFN010000084.1:0-4373 GCA_964457715.1 uncultured Methanosarcinales archaeon
ATATATCAGTAAGAAAATTTAGTTTTGGTAATGAAAAATATATAATAGTTGAAATTGCAGGAGCAACAAAACAAGAAATAGTTGATCTTCTTGCAAAAGAAGGCAAATTCGAAGCAAAGATTGCTAATCAAACTGTATTTGAAGGTGGTGGTAAAGATATTACTTATGTATGTACAGAACCAGCATGTAGTAGAATACATTCACCAGTTCAAATAGGATCTGAACAATATTCAACTAATTTTGTGTTTTCTATTAAATTAAGTGCAAATGCAGCAAAGAAATTTGCACAATCAACAAAAGATCTAGAAATAATACCTGGAAAAGGTGAAGACAATTATTTAAGTGAACCAATTAGATTCTTTTTAGATGATGTTGAAGTTGATTCATTACAAATAGACTCTGGATTAAAAGGATCTGAAACAACAGATGTTTCAATCTCTGGTTCTGGTCAAGGACAATCTGAAAATGAAGCATATGTAAACGCAAATGAAAATAGAAAAAAAATGATAACTATACTTAAATCTGGCTCACTTCCAGTAAAATTCAATATTGAAAATAGTATGGTAATCTCTGCAATAGCAGGAGAACAATTTGTAAACAATTCATTATTAGTAGGATTCATAGCAATACTTGCTGTTGCAATTATAATATTCACAATATACAAAAGATTAAGAATATCAATTCCAATGTTAATAACTTCTTTATCAGAAGTAATCTTATTATTAGGTTTAGCTGCATTATTAAAATGGAATCTTGATTTTGCAGCAATTGCTGGTATAATTGTAGTAGTAGGAAGTGGTGTTGATCACTTGATTGTTTTAACTGACGAAGTTATTAGAGGAGAAAAAGTTTCAACAATAACTGACTGGAAAAAAAGATTTAAATCAGGCTTTATGATTATTCTTATTGCATTCTTCACAACATCAGTAGCAATGATTCCTTTGATGTTTGCAGGTGCTGGTTTGCTTAGAGGTTTTGCAATCATAACAATTGCTGGACTTGCATTAGGTATATTTGTTTCAAGGCCTGCTTATGGTGCTGTTATTGAGATATTGTTAAAAGAATGATCAAAAAACCTACAATCTAATCTCTTTTTCTAACCAATCAATATGTTCATGTTTTCTTTTCCAGAATATATCTTCCCAAATATAATGAGATGCTAATTTTTCATAACCTTTGTAATTATTTTTAAAAAAGTTTAGAATTCTTTTAACAGGGACTAATTTCTTACTAAATATTAACATAGATAATATTTTTTGTTCCCAAGGAGGAATTGTTTCAAGCTTATCTAAAAAATAAAAATCTTCAAATAACAAATATTCAACTGATGCTGGACCAATTCCATATAACTTTAACATCTCCTGTTTTACTTCTTCCCTTGACATCTTCCTTAACTTAAACTCATCAATCTTTTTATTTACAAATTGCTCAGATAATCTCATAAAGAATTTTGCTCTATAACCAAGTTTAAGATCTCTTAGTTCTTGTTCAGATGATCTCATCATATCTTTTGGTAACCAAAATGTTGACATCACTTTTCCATCGAACTTTACTTTTTTACCAAACTTTTTGAATAATGCTTCCAACATTTGAACTGATCTTCTAACAGTTGCATTTTGAAGAACTATATATATTACAAGTGTTTCATATAAAGAGTTTGCTGCAATTGGTTTCATTCCTTTGAATTTCTTTATAGTCTTACTTAATACTTTATCATTTTTATATTTATTACAAAAGTCATTCACATCTTGATCAAGATTAAATCTATATCTAAGCTCTGGAATTAATTCATATACAAACTCTTTGGACAACTTAATCTTAGAATAAACATCCACTCTTATCTTTGATTTGTTTATTGTTCCAATATTATTGCACTTTAAACCCAATACCTTGTTTTTCCATAACATAGTGATCCAATACTTACCTTTAACCCATTCATTATCTGTAGAAGGGAAATGAGATGGTTTATGAAAATTAGCATCAAAATTGTATGGAGGTTTTGGTTCTAAAACTAAAGATTGCTTTTGATTTAATACTAAAGTTTTTGTCATATTACAAGTAAAATATTTTCTTATTTATAAAGTTCACTTAGAAATAATCGAAAAAAAGAAAAATAAAAAAACTCTTACTCTAATTCCTCATCAGGATATCCTGGTGCACTACTGCCAGTTTCTGGCATACATTCACCAGCATATTCCCCACCAAGAACACATGTATATCTTGGATAAAATGTGCTTGGCCCATCAACTGCCATGTTATCACAAATTGTGGCAGTAACCATAGTACATCCTTTTTGTATTTTGCAACATCCAATTAGTTCTTCATCTACAGGTTCCTCTTCAAACAAGTTATCCTGACCATACCTTGGTCCGCAACCAGCAATCAATAATACAACCAATACTAAAAAAATATATTTCATCATTTTCTATCACCTTTTTTTATAATTATATTAATAATTCTATATAAAATAGTGAACATAGTTTAAAAATCTTTTGATTAATCATTAAATAAATTTAAATATTCCCTTACTTAAATAAATAACATGAAAAAACTAATTACAATTACATCATTATTATTCATTCTATACTCACCAGCACATGCACTAACATGGAAACCAACATTCAGACATGAACTAAATCCTTACAGACAACCAGTAATAAACCTACATTTACCAACATACACATTAAAAGATGGCAAAGATTATCCTAAAATAGATTATGAACAAGAACAATTTGGTTTAATTGACAAAGTAAATAATACAATACAAGAATATCAAACAAGTGAAAAACTAACACAGAAAAGGATAAGCTTATTTGAAAAAATACAAGAATATTTTTTCAAAATAAAAGGTTTCAAAAGATATTTTAAATGGGAGTTTTAATTCAAGCATGAAAATAATTCTTTAAATGTCTTGTTTCTGAAGAATATCTTAAAAAGAATTTTATGTTTTGCCATCTTTTGTTAAGTCTTTGTTTACTTACACCTAAAATCCTTCCAGCTTCTTTAAATGTATGCTCACAATAACCATTTAAACCAAAAATTATATTAACTAAAAAAGCATCATTTTTTGGTAAAAGATTTATAGCTTTTTTAATTTCATCAACCTTAGTATTATTTACCACATCTTTTTCAGTATAAGAATTTTCATCTGCAAAATATTTTTTTTTCATCTTTTTGTGATCTAATGAAGTGCATTTTCTACACTCACTTATTAAAAATTCCACTTCTTCAATTGGCAAACCAGATTTATGTGCTAGTTCTTCATAAGTAGGATTCCTACCAAAATTACTACTTAATTGTTGTCTAATGTATAATATATTCATAAGATTACCATAAACACCACGAGGCAATCTAATAGTTCTTGAATTACTATTTACATATCTTTGCATCATACCATATATCCACCAAGCTGCATATGTAGAAAATTTATAACCAGGAGAAGAATCAAATCTTTTAATTGATTCTAAAACACCAACATATCCTACTTGTTCTAAATCTTCAAATGCAATTCCTCTTTTAGCAAATTTACTAGCCATTTTTACAACTAAACCTTTATTACTAATAACTAATTTATCTTTTGCATTCTTATCTCCTTTTTTAGCACGTTCAGATAATTCAACTCTCCAATCTTTTTTTGTTTTATCAACTTTGATTTTATTTTGAATAAAATTAGAAATTTCCTTATCAATAAGATCATCTAAAGTAACATCGTCTAGATCTATTGTTTTTTCACAAACAGGAGAATCCATATGTAAATAAACTAACATCTTTAACCAACCAATTTCTTAACAACATCAACAATCTTCTTACCATCAGCCTTACCTTTTAACTTTGCCATGACTTTGCCAATCATTGCATTAAATGGTAAACCTTTATTAGAATCAACAATCTTCTTAACTTCAGACTCAAGATCAGAATCAGACATTAGATAATAATTCTTTATTATATCTTTAACAGACCCACCATCAACCAGAATCTTTTCAACAGAATCTTTGCTAATTTTGCCATCATTCAAAGCCCTAAACAAAACCTTGAAATCCTCTTCTGTGGGACGAATTTCTTTTTTAAACTTTTTTGACAACATCTTAGGTAAAGAAATTATTACTTCACCAATAAATGCTGGTTTGATATTAACAAATTTTTCAGCAAATCCTTCAAATAATTTATGTTTATGAGCTTTAGTTAATGCTTTTGCTAAATCTTTGCCAAGTTTATGTTTTTTCTCAAGCTTGTCTGAAATATTATCAATCAACTCAGGCAATTCTATTCCAGATACATCAAGTTTATATGTAGGTAAGTCTGTTTCAGGATACATTCTAGCACCACCAGGCATTGGTCTTAAATATTCTGAAGAACCATCTTTTTTTACATTA
>CAYWFN010000085.1:0-4350 GCA_964457715.1 uncultured Methanosarcinales archaeon
ATAAATAGTTCTTTAGAATATAAAAGAAGAAGCTTAAATTTATTAAAAAAAGATATTAAATTAATTGAAAAACATCTAGAAAATAAGACACAAGGAATTAATTCTGATTAAATTTTAGAAAAAGATATTAAGCCAAAAGATGTGAAAATGATTCAAATTTTTATTGTAGTTTTAGAATATTTAGACACCATAAGTAAAAACATAGCAAAACTTACAAGATTTGATTTTCATTATCCTTTACGTTATGAATCTGCAGAAGAATTAGCAAAAGATTCATATATAAAAGCTCAAGAATTATATAATTTAGTATATAAAAAAGAGTCATTAATTGAAAAACAGATAATAAATACACTTTCTAGTATTTCATTACATTGATAATTCTATTAATTATAGAAACATTTATATATAATTAACTACTATTTAGTAGTTATGGTTGTGTTAGACATTATATTATCATATGAAGATCCTGATGTTAATGTAGGATATACTAGTGAATCTAGAGAATTAGAAAATAATACTAATCAAAGATATTTTAATTTAAATTTTGGAAATACTAAAGATAAGAGAATTATAGGGTATGTTAGGTACAATGTGGGAGAATCTTTATCTGAAAAAGCAATCTCAACAGTAATAACTCATGTTTTATGTTGGTTAAAAAGATTTGTAGAAGAAATAAATCCTACAGATAGTGCTTGGAAAAAACAAGGAATATTGTCATCTAATTATTTTGGAGTACTTAAACAAAATTATAATCTTGAACAGACAGTAGGTTCTTGTAAATTTGAAGATCAAACAGGATTATTCAAAACATTAGGAATCAAAACACCTGTTTCAATAACTGATCCAGAATTTCAAAAATTTAGTCAACATTACAGAGATCAAAATTTAGATATTGTTTATCAATATTTTCAAAGACAATTTTTTGGAGTTATGAGATTTGATGTTTCTATTATTTTATGATTTGTTAGTTGTATAATATAAATCTTTAAATATTATTGTTTTGTTTGTAATATTGTTATGAAATTCGCACACATTGCAGACTGTCATATTGGTTCTTGGAAAGATCAAAAACTTAGAGATATAAGTTTAAAAGCTTTTACAAAAGCAATTGATAAATGTATACAAGAACAAGTTGATTTTATTCTTATCGCAGGTGACCTTTTTAATACATCTTTACCAGCAATTGACAGACTAAAACAAGTAACAATAAAATTAAAACAATTAAAAGATCATAATATTCCTGTTTATACTATCCCCGGAAGTCATGATTTTTCTCCATCTGGAAAAACAATGTTAGATGTTTTAGAAAAAGCAGGCTTAATAATAAATGTTGTTAAAGGAGAGATTGTTGATAATGATAAATTAAAATTAAAGTTTACTATTGATCAAAGAACAGGAACAAAAATAACAGGTATGCTAGGAAAAAAAGGGATGCTTGAGAAAAAGTATTATCAATTTCTTTTAACAGAAAATTTAGAAAATGAACAAGGTTATAAAATATTTATGTTTCACTCTGCAATTGATGAATTAAAACCAAAAGAACTTGAAAAAATAAAAACTCAACCTTTATCATTATTACCCAAAAAATTTAATTATTATGCAGCAGGTCATGTTCATTATATTAAGGAATTTAATATAGATGGATATGGGACAATTGCATATCCTGGTGCATTATTTCCAAATAATTTTAGAGAATTAGAACAATTTAGTTGTGGTGGTTTTTATATAATTGAAGTTGACACTTTTAATAATAATTCACAAAAATTAAGATATGAACCTATAACAGTTTATAATCATGAATCAATATTAGTTGACTCAAATCATTTGACTCCTGAACAAATTAAACAAAAAATATTAGATCAGATAAAGGATAAAGAATTTATTAATACTATTATCACAATTAGAGTAAAAGGGATCTTAGATGGAAAAATTAGTAATATTGATTGGAAACAAATATTCAAAGAATTATATAATAAATCTGCTTATTTTGTTATGAAGTCAACATCTTTATTAAAAACAAAAGAATTTGAAGAAATAAAAACATCACCTACAAAAAACACAGACGAACTTGAATCAAATCTTATAAGAGAACATATTGGTCAGATAAAAGTAGATGGAATGTTGCCTGATAAAGAAGAAAATCTTACTAAGGAATTAATAAAAGTTTTAGCTACAGAAAAACAAGAAGGTGAAAGAGTTATTGATTTTGAAAATAGGATTAAAGAAGAAGTAAATAAGATTCTTGATATGCAATAGTACTAATCAAGGTTTATATCTAACCATTGTTCTAGGAAATGGGATTGAATCTTTAATATGTTCTAATCCACAGATCCATGTAATAACTCTTTCAACACCAAAACCAAATCCTCCATGTGGTACACTTCCATATCTTCTAGAATCTAGATAAAAATCATAATCTCCAGGCTTTTCTCCTTGTTCAATTAATCTTTGTTTAATCTTTTCAATATCTTCTTCTCTTTGAGAACCACCTATTATTTCACCATAACCTTCTGGTGCAAGAAAATCACAACCTTGTACACATTCAAGTTTATCTGGAGATTCTTTCATATAAAATGCTTTTACAATTTTTGGATAATCTGTTACAATGATTGGAACATCATATAGTTTTGTAAGTTTTTCTTCCTCTATTGTTCTAAGATCTTTTCCCCATTCAACATCCATTGAACATTTATCTTTTAATATTTTCAATGCTTCATCATATGTCATTTTTATAAAAGGTTGTTTAATTGTTGATTCTAAGATCTTGATATCTCTTTTAAGTATATCTAGTTCTTTTTTATGTTTTTTAAGAACTTCTTTTACAACATGTTTGATTAATGCTTCACCATGATCTTGTATATCTTTAAATGTGCACCAAGCCATTTCCATTTCAGCATGCCAATATTCTGTTAAATGACGAGAAGTTTTTGATTTTTCAGCTCTAAATGAAGGAGCTATAGTATATATTTTTTCTAAAGCAAAAATAGCAGTCTCTGCTTGAAGCTGCCATGTTTGTGCTAAATAAACTTTGTCACCAAAATAAGGAACACTAAAAACAGTTGAACCACCCTCTGCTTGTGTTGGCTGAAATATGGGAGATTGGAATTCATAAAAATCATGTTTTCTAAAATAATCATGTATTGAACCAAATATTGTAGATCTTATTTTTAATATTGCAGTCATTTTTTGTGATCTTAACCATAAGTGTCTCATATCTCCAAGAAAACCTTCAGATTCTCCACCTTTGATTGGAAAAACTTCTGAATAATGAATTATTTTAAAATCATCAACCTGAATTTCATATCCAGATGGAGCTCTTTCATCTTTTTTAATTTCACCATGTATTTCCATTGATGATTCTATTAATATCTTATCAACACTATCCCATCTTGGTTCAAATTTGGATTTATCAAATACACATTGAATTATTTCAGAACTATCTCTTAATATTATGAATGCAACTTTCTTAGATTTTCTTTCTCTATAAACCCATCCTCTAATTGAAACTTTGCCTGAACCTATTCCCATTGCTTTTTTTATTGATATAAAATCTTTCATAATATGCACCTATATATTCACAAATAAATACAATAATATAATGTATTATTATCTTATTATATAAATTTAACTACTAACATTTTTAAACCAAAACCTATACCCTGGCTACATGTTCGAATTATTAAATGAATCAGGCAAAGCAAAATTAGGAGAATTTACTGTAAATGAAAAAACAATAAAGACTCCTTTTTTTATGATAGCTGGAACAAAAGCAGCAATGCGTCATACAACAAGCGAAGAGTTCAAATCATTGGGTGGCAATGCAATTATATGTAATTCAATGCTGCTTTCACTTAAGCCAGGCTCAAGTTTTGTTAAGGAAAATGGAGGAATTCATAAGTTTATGAATTTAGATGAAATGATTTTTACAGATTCTGGTGGGTTTCAAGTAATAAGAAAATTTTGTTTAAAGATTGATAATAATGGAATCTGGTTCAAATCACCATTTGATGGAACACATTCTTATTTAGATCCTAAAAAATGTATGCAAAATCATATTAATATTGGTTCTGATGTTGCAATGTGCTTAGATCATATGCCATTAGCAGGTGCAACTAGGTCAGAAGCATTATTCTCCCTAAACAGAACAACAGAATGGGCTAAACTTTGTAAACAAAAACATGATAAATTAAAACAAGAAACAAATTCAAAACAATTACTTTTTGGTATTGCTCAGGGAAGTATTTATCCAGATCTTAGACAAAGGTCAATAAAAGAAATAATCAACATTGGCTTTGATGGATATGCATTAGGTGGATTAGCAATCGGTGAACAAAAAAAAGACATGTTTGA
>CAYWFN010000086.1:0-4250 GCA_964457715.1 uncultured Methanosarcinales archaeon
CTGCTCTAGCTAGTAAATCAGCAGCTGTCTTAGCACCTTGTCCCCCTCTTCCATGTATCCTGATTTCTTTTCTCATAAGAATCAACCCTTTTTCTAATTTATAATTTTTCTAATCTTTTATAAATGTTGCCTTTTTTAATATTATAATTGTTTTTACAAAACAGATAACTTTTTAAATAGTCCCTTATTTTCTAAATAGTATGAGTCTTGGACATAAAAAAGAAAGAAAGTTTAAAGGCGGAAGAAAGAGATTATCTAGAGCAAAAACTTTCAAATCCAAAGATAAAGCAGAAGCACATGCTAAAAAGATGAAATTGGATAAGTTTAAGATTGTTCAGTTATCTCATGGTTTAAGTAAAAAGTTTAAGATTATTGAGTGATTATTTCATCCTCTTTAAATATATTTGTAATTTTTCTTTAACTTGTTTTTTTAATTCATCATCAATATCTAGATTGTCTATTTGTTTGTGCCAGTCTATGTTTGGCAATTGTGTCAATGTACCAATCAATTCTCTACCACTTTTCTTAACATCTTCTTCAATATACTTTGCTTCTTCAGAATTAAACTTCTTAGTAATTGGAAACTTTGTAAATGCATTTGCACCTGCAGTTAATATCTGTCCTACTTCTTTGTATCTTCTTAAAGTTGTGCCTGCTATGATTTGTAGTTTAGGAAATGCTAATCTTGTCTTAGCAATCCACCAAACATAATCCTCAGAAGAAGGACCTTCAGTATAAGGTGTTTCAGGAACAGGTTTTAGAGCATAGAATGTTATTCTATCCAACTTCCATTTCTCAATAAACTTTTTCAAAAGCTCAAAATCATCACGCTTTTCACCTAAACCAATTACGATTGTAATACTCTTTTTCAAACCATTAGCATAATCAAACATCTCCTCATAAGGTTTAATTGGTTTATCAGGACAAATCTTTCCATGGAGTTCAGGTGCAATTGTTTCAATTGAACTAACAATCCCTTTGATATGTGGCCTAAACTTATCTAAATCTTCTTTACTAAGTGCTCCAAGATTTAACCAAATCTTCTCACCATATACTTTTTCAACCAAACTTGCAATCTTGATCAATTTCTCGGTTGGAAAAATCTTATATCCACCAGTTAAGAATTCTATTCTCCAACCTAATTTCTTAGCTAACAAAGCCTCTACCAAAATAGAACCAATACTTCTCTTAGCATGCTTTGCATGTTTAATCCTAGACTTTTGAGTTGACCTATAACAAAACTTACATGTACCAACATCACAATACCAACTAAGGAATATGCATCTGCCGTACCAGACTTTGTTACCAAATGTTTTTATTGTTTGTGTGTTTGCTTTGGTTATTAGTTCTTTATCCATAATAAAAAAAAGAAAAGAAAAAGTGTTTATAAAGTTAAGCTAAAAACCAATACTAACACCAACTACTGCATCCATTTCTTTAACTGCTAAGTCTTCTAAAGCACCAAAATATCTTCCTTGTACAAATGCTGATACGTCGTCATTAACTTTATAACTTAATCCAGGTTCAAAGTATGTAGTTTCTGAATCAATGTTATAATCCATTATTAATGCTGCTTGTAGTCTATCTGATAAATCTTGAGTACCATAAAAACACAATTGTGGTCCATATTTACCAAATGTTTCCCAAGGTAAGTACCTTAATACTGTATTTTTGCTTGGCTTAATTCCTAAACCTGATCTAAATGTATTTTTAAAGTCAGCATTATAATCTGCATCAAGTTCAAGTACAAAATCTATATCTTCACCAATTGGTTCTGATAATCTTGCTTCACCATATACTGATGGTTCATCTTCTAGATTATCAATATCAGCCCATCCATAAAAATTACTTCCATTTCCACCTTGAAGTCTAACAGTTGGTTGATTTTTCTTTAGATTTTGTGCTGGTTCTATTGATAACCAGTTTCCAGCTAAAGCTGGTACTGCACTTAACAATACTGCTGCTATTGTTCCTAATATTCCTATATTTTTTCTCATTTTTGTTTTCCTCCTAACAACTCTTTTTATTGTTGTTATCTATTAATAGTAACATCAATCCAACTATATAAACATTAGTACACCATATATGGTGTAATTATAACAAGATTTATATAGGAAATAGCATTATTATACTATAATGAACATAGAAATACTCAGAGAAGCAGGGTTAACAGATGGTGAAATAAAGGTTTACTTAGCTTTGCTAGAACTAGGTTCAAGTACTTCTGGGCCTATTGTTAGGAAGTCTAAGGTTGCTAAATCTATTGTTTATCCTATTCTTGAGAAATTGATTAACAAGGGCTTAGTTTCTTATATTATTAAACAAAAAACAAAATACTTCCAAGCAGCACAACCGCAAAAGATACTTGAATACATAGATGAAAGAGAATTAAAACTAAAGAAAAATAAAAAACAAGTTGAAAAACTTATTCCAGAACTTTTACTTAAACAATCTTTGGCACCAAAAAGCGAAGCAAAGATTTATTTTGGTTTTAAAGGAATCAGAACTGCGCATGAACATTATCTGCATAAATTAAAAAAAGGTGAAGAATATTATGCATTAGGTGTTCCTGCTTTTCAACCAGAAGAACAACATCTTTACTGGCAAAGGGATCATGTTGCTAGAGTAAAAAAAGGAATTAAGTGTAAACTAATGTTTAACAAAGATACTGATCCAAAAATATTAAAAAACAGAAACTCATACAAAGGTGCAGAAGCAAGATACATGCCAACTGATATTAAAACTCCTGCTCTTTTTGTAATGTTTAAAGACACAGTTATAATACTTTTACAGTCCCATGATGCAATTGCAGTTGAAATTGTTAATCAGGAAATTGCAGATTCATTCAAAGCTTATTTTGATGAATATTGGGAAGAGAGTGAGCCTTTTAGAAAATGAACAACATAACAAAACTAAAACTTGTATATTTCTTTAAATCATTATTCTTTTTTGCGCCCATAATTACATTATTCTATTTGTCAAGAAGCCTAGACTTATTCCAAATAGTTTCTTTAGAAGCAGCACTAATAATATCTGTTTTAGTAATGGAAGTTCCAACAGGAATGCTTGCTGACAGAATAGGGAGAAAATGGTCATTGGTTTTTCATACAATTTTATACATAATTGGAAATATTATTATAATCTACAGTCATCATTATTATTTATTCATCTTTTCACAAGTATTATTTGGAATTGCAATTGCATTTGGTTCAGGTGCTGTTGAAGCATTGATCTATGATTCTTTAAAAGAAGAAAAAAAAGAAAGTCAGATGAGCAAAACATGGGGATTAATTGGTTCATATTCATTGTCTGGTACATTGGTTGCAGTTCTTGTAGGAGGATATGTTGCAAGGTTTCAAACTAAGGAATCATTTGTTACATTGTTGTGGCTTTATGTGATTGGTGCTTGTATTGCTTTTGTAATATCCTTGTTTGTTAAAGAAAAACATCATTATAAAAGCATTAAAAGAGAAAACCCTTTGATTTTGTTTAAAAATTCAACAAAACATATTCTTGAAAACAAGTCATTAAGAAAGATTATTTATTTAACAGTTCTAACATTGCCTTTTACACATATATTAATGTTTCTTTTCCAGCCATATTTTCTTTTAGCTAATGTTGATAAATCTGTCTTTGGTATTGCAATGGCACTTGGCATGTTGTTAGGAATTTTATTATTAAGATACACACATAAGATTGAAGAATTGTTAGGAATGAAGAAAACAATATTTATTGTTACAATTATGCCAGGATTAATATATCTGGCAATGTCTTTTTTTATAGGGCCTATAATCTCATTTACATGGTTTGTTTTGGCAATGGGTTTTACTAATATGGCTCAACCTTTGTTTTCACAATATCAGAACACACACATCAAAAGTCATAATCGTGCAACTGTTTTATCAATAATTTCAATGATTGTTGCACTTTATTTAGCAGTGATGAGGTTAGTTATTGGCAAGATTGCAGATCATAATATAATTACTGCATTTATTGTAATGGGTAGTATAATCCTATTAGGATCTTTACTTTTTAGAATTGATGAAAGTCATTTGGTTAAAAATTAAAAAACCTTCTCAAACACATACTTCTTAAACTCAGGCACAATCTTTATAGTTAACAAATCTTGTTTAGAAAACCACCTAACATCAGAAGCATCTGAACCAATTGAAGTAGCATCATCTAAAGCAACACACAATACAAAATGTATCAACACATTCTTATTATTTCGACGATCGAATTTATCAACT
>CAYWFN010000087.1:0-4229 GCA_964457715.1 uncultured Methanosarcinales archaeon
GATCCAGAAGCAGAAATTCTGTCTAAAACAAAGTTAGATAATTTCATACCACAAGAAATCTTTATACATGGTGATAATCTATTAATCTTTGGCAGATCTAATCATGAAGTAGTTTATGGCAAAATTGCAGTAGAAGAGGATGGATACTTTTATTCAGATCCTTGGGTTTACACAGTTTCAGTAAAATTATTCTCTACTGAAAACAAAGTAGAACCAGAATTATTAAGAACTGTTGAATTCGAAGGTTCATACATAACATCAAGAAAAATCAATGACAATGCATACTTTGTTATTAATTCATATCCACATTATAAATATGAAGAACCAGTGGATATAATACCATTATATAGAGAAGATGATCAAGATTTTGAACCTGTAGCACAAGCAACAGATATTGGTTACATAAAACCATTAAATGCTGAAAACTTCATTACAGTTGCATCTATATCAATGACAGATAAAGATAAAGAAGTTGAAAAAGAAGTAATTGTTGGTTCAGGAGAAAATGTTTATTCATCATTAGAAAACTTGTACATAGCACAAACAACTTATCCTTGGCATAATAATGTAGGTGAAATAGCAGAGGATTTTGAAGAAAAAACAATTATAACAAAGTTCAATTTAGACAATGGTAATATTAAATTTCAAACAACTGGCGAAGTTAAAGGTTATATATTAAACCAATTTTCAATGGACGAATATGATAATCATTTTAGAATTGCAACTACATTAGGTAAAGTCTGGGACACTAAAGAATTATCTACTAATAATGTGTATGTACTAGATGAAGATATGGAACTAGTTGGTTCTCTAGAAGATCTAGCACCTGGTGAAAAGATTTATTCAGTAAGATTCATGAGTAAAAAAGGTTATGTTGTAACATTTAAAAAAGTTGATCCATTGTTTGTCATAGACCTAGAAGATCATGAAAATCCAAAAGTACTTGGTAAACTAAAGATACCTGGTTACTCAGACTATCTGCATCCATATGATGATACACATATAATTGGAATAGGTAAAGATACAATTGAAGCAGAAGAATCATTAAAAGAACAAAGAGAAATGGATTTTGCATGGTACAGTGGTGTTAAGATGGCAATCTTTGATGTATCAGATGTAGAAAATCCAATTGAAATGCATAAAGTTATAATTGGTGACAGAGGAACATATTCTCCAGTATTGAATGACCACAAAGCATTATTATTTGACAAAGAAAAGAATTTAATGGTTTTACCTATGACAGTAGCAGAAGTTAAAGGAGAATTATTTAATGAATATGGAAACCCAAATCATGGAGATATAGTATTCCAAGGTGCTTATGTGTATGACATTTCACTAGAAAATGGATTTGAACTAAGAGATAAAATTAGTCACATACAAGATGAATCTGAATACTTGAAATCAGGTTATTACTTTAGAAGCAATTCAGAAATCTTAAGAAGTTTATACATAGAAAACACATTATATACATTTTCAAATGCAATGATTAAGTTAAACAAACTTGGTACATTAGAAGAAGTAAAAACATTAAACTTTGGATTTACTCAAAAAATTGAGGATTATTCTATCTTGAGATAATTTCTTTTTTTCTTTTTTAATTTATATGATTTTGTAGAAACAAATCTTCTCTCTTAAGATCTTCTATCACATGATATGTGTCAACATTTTCACAATGTTCATTTAAAGTTTCAAAGAAATCATACATTTTGCTTGTATTTTTGAATAAAATTTCAAAAAAAAAATCATGATTATTTGCACACACACAAAGGTTATTGACATTTGAATGATCATTAATAAAATTTAAGAATGAGTATTTGTCTTTTGCTTTTATACCATAAAAGACCCTAATAAAGTAACCTAATTTCTTGAAATCTACTAAAGAAGTATGTTTTGTTATAATATTCCTTTCTAATTTATTTACTCTGTCAAACACAGTACTCAAAGGAATGTTTGCTTCTCTGCTGATTTCAGCAAAAGGTTTTCTTGCATTTGAGCGCAAATGATTTAGTATAGTTAGTTCTTTTTTTGTCAACACTTTGTAACACCTACTCTTTCTTTATTCTTTATACTTTATAAGGTTTAATTATAAATATTCGGAAAAAACTAAATTATTTTAAAAATTATTTGTGTTTTTTGTTGAAAGATTTGCGGAAATTGTTTGATAATTCTTATTAAATATAATTATATCATTAGTTGATTATGGAAAAAGAGAATAATCAAGGATTTCTTAGAAAAACAGCAATTCCAATAGCATTAATTTGTGGAATCTTCTTAGGAAACCATTTTTCTAAAAAAGAAGAAGATACTAAAATAAGTGACATGATTTCTAAAAAAATAAATTCTGAGTTTTCAAGAAGAATTAATCTAAGGGAAGAGCTATCTAATATTGAAAAAGAACAACAACAAGTAAGGCAAGATTTAGTAGATAAATTGGCTCCATTTCAAAGAACAGAATCAACTGAAGATGAATTTAAAAGAAGATTATTTGAACTAAGGCAAGATCAAAAAGATCTAAAAAAAGATGTTGATAATTCAATAGTTCATGTTACTGAGGATGATAATAAAATAAGTTTAGGAGCAATATCTTCAAAATTAGACACACTTATTCAAAAACAACATGAATCTAGTCTGGATTTTGCACATAAATACAAATTCGCTCTTGTTGATAATAATACAGAAATACCATTTATTTTCAATCAAAAAATAATAGATAAAGCTAGTGAAATAACTAAAGATCTTAGTTCAGATGAAACAAAAGCAAGAGTAATCCTTGATTATTTTAATTCAAATATTGATTATGATTTTATAGGACTATTAGGTAAAAATCGTTATAGAAAGTCTGATGAAGTATTTTCTAGAAAATCTGGACTTTGTGGTGAACAAGCAAGTCTTTATGTTGTAATGGCTAGAAGTGTTGGTTTAGAAAGTAATCTTGTACTTGTTCATAGAAATTTTTTAGGGGATAAAACTAAACATGGTTGTGCAAGTGTTAGATTAGATAGAAAAGATGTATTAGTTGATCCAACTCTGGAAAAAGAAGGTTTTGATGTAAAACACAAAGAATTTGAAATAGTATCTGATGATAAAGCAATTGAACATTATATCTTTGTACAAGATGATGACATAAGATTAGATTATATTAAGAAAAAATTAAAAAATAAAATCTGCAATCTAGATAATGAATTAATGAGAAAATTAGGTTTTGAGTATAAAGTAGAGGATTTGTTTGATTATGACGAAACTATTGATTTTTATGAAACTATTCCCCTAGCTTCTGAATATTTAAAATTAGGAATAAAATATTCTATGCCTAAAGTAATGGTAGAGTTTAATGAAACATATAAGATGATATCAAAAGTAGAAAAAGAAAGAATTAAGTATTATAATTTGGTATTAGATACTTTATTTGATTCTGTTGTTGAAAATAATATAAAAAATTCAAATGACATCACCTTAGAAACATATATCTCTTGTTTAAAAAAAGTAGGGATTAAACCATTTGAACAATATTATAATAATTTTATGGAAAAAACAATAAGATTTAATGATCAAGCACTTATTTTATCAAAACACCTTAAACTAGAGGAAATTTATAATAAATTTATTGAATATGAGAATAATAATCCCAATCCTACTGAAGATTTTATAAAATTCAAAATTGCTATTAAATACTTAATTGACAATCCTTCAGAAGTAGGTTTATTAGGAGAAAATCCTGAATTGATTACAAAAATGTCTTCTGAATTAAGAAAGAATTATGATAATTATAAACAAGATGGAACAATGAGTGGTGATTTTGCACCAATAAAAGATATAATCACAGGCAAAATCAATCTAGAACAAAATCCGTAATATTTCCACTTTTACACCAAAAATCCTTATAAACTATTTTTTATACATTCAATTATTAAAATGAAATATAAAAACCCTTCCTTAACAACTGTAGCTTTTTTATCTGCTTATTTTTTATTTAATCCTTTGAATGCAGTTGCACAAGAATCAGTTAATTCTGATCAACAAAATAAATCTGGAGTTGAAAAAATTATTAACAAAGCTAGCGAAGGAGTTCAAAAGCTGAGAGAAAATGTTCCTGCTGTTGACTTTGTAATAGAAGAATCAGCAAAAGACTTTGATAAAGTTAAAGAGAAGGCAAAACAAGTTGGTGAAGTTGTAAAAGACAAATATGATAAAGCTTCAAATAAATATGTTGAAAGAATGGAGATAATGGA